>CAKAQT010000007.1:0-15985 GCA_916720325.1 Parahaemophilus parainfluenzae | reverse complement strand
TGCCGGGTGATTTAGGCCAAAAAATTGAACCTTATTTACGACCACTTTATGATGCGTTATTTGAAATGCTTGGCTTTGAACGTGTACAAAAATTAATGGAGCGTAATGTGATTGAAATCGCACCATTGGCTTATATGCGTGGTCGCACACTCAATGACAGCTTTATTATTCTAGATGAAAGCCAAAATACAACAGTTGAACAAATGAAAATGTTTTTAACCCGTATTGGTTTTAATTCCAAAGCCGTGATTACAGGGGATGTGACTCAAATCGATTTACCGCGAAGCACAAAATCGGGTTTACGCCACGCTATGGAAGTATTAAGCAAAGTGTCGGAATTGAGCTTTAACTACTTTGAGAGTAAAGATATTGTACGACATCCTGTGGTGGCAAAAGTGGTACAAGCTTACGAAGAATGGGAAGCTCAAGATGAAATTCGTCGCCAAGAAATCGCAGCGCAGCGTCGAGCTGAACGTGAACAAAAAGTGCGGTCAGAAAATGAAACGAATTTAGGAGAATAACATGGGCAATATGATTATCGATTTGCAACTGGCCTGTGAAAATACAGAAGGCTTGCCATCAGAAGCGCAAATTCTGCAATGGGCAACCGCTGCAGTTCAACCAGAAAGTGATAATGTTGAAATGACAGTACGTATTGTGGATGAAGCGGAAAGTCATGACTTGAATTTGACTTATCGTGGTAAAGATCGTCCAACCAATGTATTGTCTTTCCCTTTTGAATGTCCTGACGAAGTGGAATTACCGCTGTTGGGCGATTTGGTGATTTGCCGCCAGGTAGTGGAGCGTGAAGCTATCGAGCAAGAAAAGCCTTTAATGGCACATTGGGCGCATATGATTGTGCATGGTAGCTTACATTTACTGGGTTACGATCACATTGAAGATGATGAAGCCGAAGAAATGGAAAGTTTAGAAACTGAAATTATGCAGGGTTTGGGCTTTGCCGATCCTTACCTTTCCGAAAAATAATGACGATTTGGAGCAATTATGTATAAAGCCGTATTCAGCGATTTTGATGGTACCTTATTAACGTCGGATCATCGAATTTCGCCTAAAACCTTAGACGCAATTCAACGCATTACCAAACAAGGTATTCCATTTACACCAATCTCTGCTCGTTCGCCGCTGGGTATTTGGCCTTATGCGAAACTTATTGAAAATTACAATATCATTGTGGCATTCAGTGGTGCCTTGATTTTAGATAAAAACGCCACGCCTATTTATTCGGTACAAATTGATCCCGCTGATATTCAAGCCATTAATCAAGTATTAGCAGACCATCCTGCACTAGGTGTCAATTATTATACCTATGATGATTGCGTCGCTCGCGATTTGGATAATAAATGGGTGATTTATGAACGTAGCGTGACAGGCATTCAGATTGATCCTTATGATGAAAGTGCGGTCTATTCTCCGCATAAAATTCAAATCATTGGTGAAACTGATGAAGTGATTGCTATTGAGCAAATCTTGAAAGAGAAATTCCCACATTTAAGCATTTGCCGTTCTCATGCGAATTTCCTTGAAGTAATGCATAAATCGGCGACAAAAGGTAATGCAGTACGTTTTCTCGAAGATTATTTTCATGTGAAGATGGAAGAATGCGTTGCTTTTGGTGATAACTTTAACGATTTAGATATGTTAGAAAGCGTGGGATTAGGCGTTGCAATGGGCAATGCACCGGATGAGATTAAACAGGCTGCCAATCGAGTCACTGCTTCGCATAATGATGATGGGATTGCATTGATATTGAATGAGATTTTCCCTGAATAAATAAAAAGGCGCTTTCTATAACAAAGCGCCTTATTCATTATAGTGCGGCTAGTGCAGCTTCATAATTTGGCTCATTTTTAATTTCAGACACCAGTTCACTATGTAGCACATTGTTGTTTTCATCTAAAACAATCACTGAACGTGCAGTTAAACCTGCGATTGGACCTGTTGTGATGTTTACCCCTAAGTTTTCATGGGCTTCTTTATGACGGAAAGTAGAAAGCGTTTCTACGTTCTCAATACCTTCCGCACCGCAGAATCGTGCTTGTGCAAAAGGTAAATCAGCTGAAATGCAAAGTACCACAGCATTTTTTAAATTAGCTGCTTGTTGATTGAATTTGCGAACAGAAGTTGCACATACACCTGTATCAATACTTGGGAAAATATTTAAAACTTTGCGTTTTCCTGCATAAGTATCAAGTGTGACGTCAGCGAGTTCTTTATTAGTGAGCGTAAGTGTGGTCACTTTCTTTCCTTTTTGGGGAAAGTTACCGCTTACTTCAATGGGATTACCCATCATTGTTACTTGAGTCATAAAAGCTCCTATTTTTCATTTCCTAAATTAAGTACTTTTTTAAGTGCAGTAAAAAATTTGTCATTTTCTTGCGGTAAGCCAATGCTGATACGTAAATGATTTGGCATGCCATAACCAGCAATCGGACGAACAATCACGCCTTCACGTAATAATGCATCATAAATTGGTGCGGCCGGTTGTTTAAAATCAATGGTAATAAAGTTACCTTTAGATGGAATAAAGTCTAAACCATATTGTTGGCAGAAGGCCTCATAACGTTTCATTTCTTGGCGATTGTTCTCAGCCACTTTTTCGACAAAGGCATCATCGTTCATCACCGCAATCGCACTGGTTAAAGCAAGACTATTACAGTTAAACGGTTGACGAACACGGTTTAATAAGTCTGCGATTTCAGGATTAGAGACTGCGTAACCAATGCGTAAACCCGCAAGTCCATAAGCTTTTGATAGGGAGCGAGAAACGATAAGGTTTGGGTATTTTTCCAGTAACGCAAAAGAATTAACGCGTTCGCTTGGATGAGTAAATTCAGTATACGCTTCATCTAGTACCACAATCACTTTTTCAGGCACTTTATCTAAGAAGTCATCCAATTCTGCCTCCGTTAAGAAATTCCCCGTTGGATTGTTTGGATTGGCAATAAAAATCAGCTTGGTTTTATCTGAAAGTGCGGTCAAAAATCCGTTTAAATCATGACCCCAATTCTTAGCTGGAATTTCTTTTGCAACGGCATTAATAGCTTTCGTCACTAAAGGGTAAACAATAAAAGCATATTGTGAATAAATCACTTCATCATGCTCACCCGCAAAGGTATGAGCAAAGAGCTCTAATAAATCGTTAGAACCATTGCCAAGGGTGATTTGGTTTGGTTGCACACCAAATTTTTTCGCAATAGCCGCTTTAAGTTCAAAACCATTCGCATCAGGGTAGCGAGTTAAATGATCAAGTTGGGCTTGAATGGCTTTTTTCGCACTTTCAGGAAAACCGAAAGGGTTTTCATTCGAGGCAAGTTTAACGATATCAGTAATGCCTAATTCACGTTCGAGTTCTTCGATTGGTTTTCCTGCTTGGTAAGGTGAAAGAGATTTCACGCCTTGATTGGCGACGTTGATGTATTGCATATGCTTTCCTTATAAAAACGAGCGGGCCTTTCAGCCCGCACGTTGAGTTTAATGAATCAGATAATTAGCTATTTTCAGCTTCAAATTTTTTCATGAATTCAATGAGCGCTTGTACACCTTCTAATGGCATTGCATTATAGATAGATGCACGCATACCACCTAACACTTTGTGACCTTTTAAGGCTTGAAGACCTGCAGCTGTAGATTCCGCAACAAATTTAGCATCAAGTTCAGGATTGCCTGTCACAAATGTGACATTCATGGTTGAACGGTTTTCTTTAGCCACGACGTTACGATAGAGTTTACTGCTATCAATGTAGTCATAAAGGATTTGTGCTTTCATTGCGTTACGTTTTGCAATTTCTTTTAAGCCACCGATTGCTTGAATGTGTTTGAAGACCAATGAACAGAGATACCAAGCAAAGGTTGGTGGTGTATTGATCATGGAGTCAGCATCGCGTTGTGTGGCGTAATTCCAAATTGATGGGGTTGCTTGGCGAGCATGACCAATTAAATCATCACGAATAATCACAAGCGTAATCCCTGCAGGACCAAGGTTTTTTTGCGCACCCGCATAAATGACACCAAATTTGCTAATATCAATTTCGCGAGAGAGCACATTAGATGACATATCTGCTACAAGTACCGCATTGCCCACATTCGGTACATCAAAAATTTCAACACCACTGATAGTTTCATTTGGGCAATAGTGAACGTAATCGTATTGTTCCGCAATGTCACTGAAATCAAGATTAGTAATGCGTGTGTGATCACCATTTTCCACAATGGTAATTTCATCAATTTCAGCAAAGTTACGCGCTTCTTTCGCTGCGGTTGCAGACCAGTGACCGCTATTTAAGTAAAGCGCTTTGCCTTTCTCACCGATTAAGTTCATTGGTAATGCCGCAAATTGACCGCGAGCCCCACCTTGTAGAAATAACACACGATAGTTATCTGGAATATGATACACCTCACGTAGATCTTTTTCTGCTTGAGCAATCAATTCCATAAAATATTTGCCACGGTGACTGACTTCCATTACCGATACACCTTGACCAAGCCAGTTGGTTAGCTCTGCTTGTGCTTTTTGTAAGACCTCAGGAAAAATCATGGCTGGACCAGCGCTAAAATTAAAGACTTTTGACATTGTGTTTCCTTATTTTATTTTGAATGGATTCTTCATTTTTACCACTACCGAATAGGATAATCAACTAAATCAAACAGTTTTTTGATCTAATCCATCAATTTAAATTTAAGCTTTTGACGGGGACGAAAAAAAAGGCTACATTACTCGAAGTTTGTTTTTAACTTTGAGAGAGTCGATCATGGGAAATGTAAGTAAATCCTTCCAAGAAGTATTAGAGTATGTGCGTTTATATCGTTTAAAAAATAAACTTAAACGCGACATTGAAGACAACAACCGCAAAATTCGTGATAACCAAAAACGTGTCTTATTGTTAGATAACTTAAATCAATATATTCGTGATGATATGAGCATTGAAGATGTTCGTGCGATTATCGAAAATATGCGTGATGACTATGAAGGTCGTGTGGATGATTATAACATTCGCAATGCGGAACTTTCTACTCTACGCCGTGAAACGAGCAATAAGATGAAAGAACAGAAAAAAGCGCACGCGAAATTAGTGAAAGATTCATCAAATAAAATCACATTATAAAACCTCAAAATAAATGACCGCACTTTATCGAAGTGCGGTCATTTTTTATGGTATTTTTAGAATGAGCTATAAATGATTAAACATCATAGGTGCCCATTATCACAGCTTGATCCAAAATATGCCCTTGCATCGCAAAATGCAGATCATTAAAACGGAATCCCGGTTTGAGGTTTAGTTTGGTATCGAGTGCATACACAATAAGCTCGTAACGATGTAAACAGTTTGGTGGGGCCATACCACCATAGAATGAGGCTTCTTCAATATCAAATTGACCTAATTTACTCGCCCAAGTGTTTGCACCTTGCACATAATCTGTTGCGGTTTGGCTTTCATTTTCGTGGATAACGGTACGTTCAAGATCTGCAATGAGCCAATGAATCCACACAAAACCGCTAGCAGTAATGGCATCTTTATCTTCTAAAACAATCGCAAAAGATTTAGTGCCTTGAGGGGCATCGTGAATTTCAAACGGGATAGAGTAGGTTGGCATACCATTTGGGCTAAATTGTGTGCCGCGTTTACCATATTTATCTTCAAAGGCACCATTTTGAATGGCTGAACTGGTTACAAACATTGTTTTCTCCTTAATTTCTCACGGAATACACTTTAAATTTGGTGGTTTGAGCAAGGACTTCAAATTTCCCGAAATGTTGTGCTAATAAATCGGGATAGGGAAGAAATGCATTAGCAACGATACGCAGTTCTCCACCTGCCGTTAAATGCCATTTTGCTTGTTGAATAAGTTCTTTCACCGCACGATAAGCGGTATCAACTCCATCGTGGAAAGGCGGGTTTGAAATGATTAGATCAAATTTTCCCTCAATATGGGAAAACACATCGCTTGCGATAACATTGCCTTCAAGCTGATTTTCTGCCAGTGTTTGACGAGCAGATTGAATTGCCATCGCATGAATATCAGTCATTGTGACATCCGCTTTCGGATGATATTTTTTGATTATTGAACCAATGACACCTGCCCCACAACCAACGTCTAACACTTTACCTTGAATTGGTGAGGTTAAAGTGGAAAGCAGAAGTGATGTTCCGCTATCAAGTTCATTGGCACTGAATACACCCGGCAAGCTGTAAATACGGAGATCGCCTAATGCATCATTTTGGTAGCACTTCCAATAAGATTGAAGATCAAAGTGCGGTTGTTTTTGTAAGGAAAAATGATATAAACCGCAACGACGCGCTGAGTCAATTTTGCCAATTTCACCATAAGGTTCAAGCAGTTTTTCAGCTGAACGGACGCCACAACGATTTTCGCCAATAATCAACACTTCTTGACCAATTTTACTTTTGGCGAGTAGTTGCATCAGCTGAAAATTCACTTCTTGTTTATTCTTTGTCCAATAATAAATAATCAAATCCGCTTGCGGTTGAAATTCAACCTCAAAATTGACCGCACTTTGGGTTTTAGCATAATCAAAATACCAGCTCCAAATTTGCACAGATTGACAATGTTTTTGCAATATTTGAGGAAAATCATCATTAATGCCGCCGGCAAGAAGAATTGATTTACCGTTAAAAAAGGGAAGATGGCGTTGTAAAACTTCGCTTTCGAGAGAAATCACGCTTTAAATCCTGTAGTTTATTGGTTAAAATTATGCGTTATTCTAGCAAAAGATAACGATTTAGACGCATTTATTAAGGAATTATTTATGAAAAAAATCATTACTGCCGTCGCCATGGCAAGTTTATTGTCCGGCTGTCAATTACTCGAACAACTTCAAGGCACTAAGCAACAGCCTTCAACCTTACCAACAAGCTCAAAAATTGAATTACCAGCCGCACAAGCGCAAAGCTTAGATGCGCAGTTTGAGCGTATCAAAAAAGGTAACCAAGAAGTGACATTCAACGGCGAGAAATTCTATAAACAAACGAAAGCTTTTGATAAATCAGAAGATCCCCGTTTCTTAAGTGGTGCAGCGAATGTAGATCGTAGCAATCGTAAATTCATCACGAGCGAAACCTATTATCTAAAAGATGTTTCACATGTTCCGGCATTAACGACAAAATATCTTGATGCAAACAAAAAAGTATGTGAGTTAAAAACAATTGGTAACGCTTCAGATGTTTATTATGCTTGTGATGGTAAAGATTTCCAACGTTTTATCGCCGTGGTTTATCAAGCGAAAAACATTCTTTCTTTCCGTAGCTTAAAAGCATATCAAGAAAAACCAACTGAAGCGCAAGAACAAGCGATTGTTAAAGGTTTAAGAGATTATCCGTTAGATACTATCGCTCGTTAATCTATGGATAGACGCAATCTTCTTTTAAATGAAATGGGGATAACCCGTTGGCAGCTCCATCGTCCAGAAGTATTACAAGGGGCGGTTGGTGTGAGTGTGTCTGAACAAGTGAAATTTATTGTGGTGACTAAAGATAACGTATCGAATTCCTCACTTTTTTCAGATGTTCGACTCGCACTCGAGTTAAATAAAGAAGATTGTCTTTGTCTGAATTTTGACCAAATTCAGCATATCACGTTACAACATTCTGTGCGGTATTGGTTATTAGCTGAAAATGCAGATGAAATCGACCGCACTTTGCCTTATTGCTTAAATGCAGAGCGTGTTTATCGCTCTGTTGATTGGCAACAATTCCAGCAAGATAGCCAAGCTAAGCGTGAGCTTTGGCAACAAATCCAACAAATTTAATCATTATGCCTTCTCTTTTTCCTATTGAAGAATGCGATATGGATCGCTTATATGAAATTGAACAAGCTGCACACCTTGTGCCTTGGTCATTGGGAACATTGAAAAATAATGTCGGCGAGCGTTATCTCAATTTGAAATTAGTGGAAAAAGAGCAAGTGCTTGGTTTTGCCATTTGCCAGACGGTATTAGATGAAGCCACATTATTCAATATTGCGATAGATCCGGCTCAACAAGGAAAGGGCTACGGTTCGTTTTTATTGCAAGGTTTAATGGATACGCTTAAAGATAAAGGTATTCAAACCCTTTGGCTTGAAGTGCGTGAATCGAATCCCGCTCGTTTTCTTTATGAAAAACTAGGGTTTAATGAGGTTGATATTCGTAAGAATTATTACCCGAAACCGGATGGTGGACGAGAAAATGCTGTTGTGATGGCATGTTATCTCTAGAATGCAAAAGTGCGGTCAATTTTGACCGCACTTTGTTTATCTAAAAAGTAAGACATTACACTTCTTCTGCAGGGAAGACAAATGGATTTAATCCACTGCGTGCGAAGCCTTTTTCTTCCATTTCAATATCTAAGAAAATAGATGCCAAATCATCCGCTACCGCTTCAACGTTCGGATCTTTTTCTTGGAACATGATTTTTAAGTAGCTTTGGCAATCACCACAGGTTTCAGCACGAATGAGTGCAAGTTCTTCATTTAATGACCACAATTCGAGATTTTTATGTTCATTGCAGTTAGTACATTGTGCACGCACTAAATTCCACTCGCTTTCACAAAGGCTACAGTGTAAATAACGTAAACCTTGTGATGTGCCAATATGCACCACGCTCGCAACAGGGGCCGAACCACAAACAGGACAGTAATGTAGATTGTCAGTCCCTTCTTGGCGGCTGTTATGAGGAATTTGTTGAGCCAATTGTAACCAATAAAGAGAAAGTGCCGCCCAGATAAAGACAGCTTTATCGGTGCTCACTAAATTAAATTCTTGGCTTAAAAGATGAGTCGCCATTTCTTCAAGCTCTTTATCAGAGGCTTTTTCAAGATTTTCAATTGTAGCAATAACCTGTTCATTTGCTTTTGGTTTAATGCTATGTAAAATTTCTTTGAGATATTCAATCCAAATACTTGAGCGTTTAAATGTTTTAGCATTTAACGGCTCGATTTCATTTAAGTTATCGAATTGCTCTGTTTCTAATGGATTTTTTTCAAATACGCTTAATTGGCTTTCCACAACATCTGCAGCAAAGAGTAAATAATCAGCCAATGGATGATCTTTTGCTAATTCTCTTAAACGTTTTGCACGACGTTGATAAAGATTTTTAGGGTTAGCAAACAAAACAGGTGGAATATCGTATGAATTCTTTTTTTGTTTGATTTCGTCTGCAGATAAGATTTTGATACTCATAATAGTCTCTTAAGTATTGATAAGAAAAAGTGCGGTCAATTTTAACCGCACTTTTTGATTTTAGCCATTGATACCTTTGAACAATGCTTTGGTTTTTACTTTTTTACCTTCAGCTTCATTTTCAAGGTCTTCTTCTAGCTTAGGAAGTACTTCATCTCGATACCATTTCGGGTGGTGTTTTTTCGCCCAACGAACGGTTACCCAACCTTCCACAATACCGCGAATAGATCCTTTAATCCAGAATGCCATGTACATGTGTACCAAAATACCGGTGAACAACATGAATGCACTTAAAGAGTGAAGTAAAATCGCAAAACGTAATACCGGAATAGAGAAGTAGTGCGAGAAATACTGACGCCACATAATGATACCGGTTACAAGTAAAGTGACCATAGCCAAGTTCAATGTCCAGAACAACATTTTTTGACCAAGGTTATACTTGCCGTTATCTGCAACAGCGTGCTCATTCCCTTTTAATACTTCAACGATGCCTTTTAACCAACGAATATCGTTTTTCTCTGGAATGTTGTGATCCCAGTAAAGATAGCCGAGGAAAATAAAGGCAACGAACATAATGATACCGGTGAACGGGTGAATTGCTCGAGCCAGTTGCGGAGTACCTAAAATCTCAGTTAACCACGCAAAATCTGGGAAGAAGAATGCCACACCAGTGAACATCGTCATAAAGAAGCAGATTACGAGTAGCCAGTGGCTAAAACGAGCAGGCGTTCTATGACGAATGATTCGAGTATCATTGCTAATCTCAATCTTACTCATCTTTGCCCCCTTTTTTATCTTCTTCAAATTCATGGTGATGATCTTCTACGTCTTCTTCAACGTTTGGACCCACAGCTAAGTAGTGAGCGATTTCAGCAAGTGCTAGACCACCCATTGCTACAGCCGCTACTGGTTTCAAGACATCTTTCCAAAGGGTGACGGTGAGGTCAACTTTTGGATCTTTTGGAAGACCAGAATAAAGCTCAGGTTTATCCGCATGGTGTAATACATACATTACGTGAGTACCACCGACGCCTTCAGGGTCGTAGATACCTGCGTTTTCGTAACCACGTGATTTTAAGTCAGCAACACGTTGTTCTGCGTAGAGTTTCATCTCTTCTTTAGAACCAAAACGAATTGCACCGGTTGGACATGTTTTCACGCAAGCCGGTTCTTGACCCACAGAAACACGATCCACACAAAGGGTACATTTGTACACGCGGTTGTCTTCTGGGTTCATACGTGGAATGTTGAACGGACAACCTGCGATACAGTAACCACAACCGATACATTTATCAGATTGGAAATCCACAATACCGTTTGCATATTGGATAATTGCGCCTGGTGCAGGACAAGCTTTTAAACAGCCTGGTTCTGAACAGTGCATACAACCATCTTTACGGATTAACCATTCTAAACGATCATTTTCTTCAACTTCGTTAAAGCGCATTACCGTCCATGCTTTTGCATTGAGATCTACTGGGTTATCGTAGATCCCCACACATTGAGCATTAACATCAGAACGGATGTCATTCCACTCTGAACAGCCCACCTGACAGGCTTTACAACCGATACAGGTGGATACATCGATTAATTTTGCTACTTCAACTTTATGATCACGCGCTTGAGGTGCTGGTGTTAAACCAGACGTAGCGGAGACCTTGATAATGTCTTGCGATTGAACGCCTTGACCACTTCCTGCCATATTATGCCTCCGCTTTCTCAATGTTTACCAAGAATGTTTTATATTCTGGTGTTTGAGTGACTGCTTCACCCCAAGATGGTGTTAAGGTGTTGGTGGAGAAACCACGATTACCTTTACCATTTAAGGCTTTCATGTTCCAGTGAATTGGAAGACCTACATGGTGTACGGTACGTCCGTCGATTTCTAAATCTTTCAAACGTTTTGTTACCACTGCAACGGCTTTAATGTAGCCACGGCGAGAAGTAATTTTTACCATATCACCTTTTTGGATGCCTTTTTCTGCTGCTAATTTTTCACCAATTTCCACGAATTGTTGAGGTTGGGCGATGATATTTAACGCAGATTGAGCAGTCCAACTGTGGAAGTGCTCGGTCAAACGATAAGTGGTTGCCACATAAGGGAAATCTTTGTTTGAACCGATAAATTCACGGTCTTCTTTATAAATACGAACAGTCGGATCAGAGACGACACTTGGGTGTAGTGGGTTAGTGTCAATCGGACTTTCAATTGGTTCATAGTGTTCAGGCATAGGACCATTCACAATTTTATCTACAGCGAATAGACGGCCAACACCTTCTGCAGACATAATAAATGGACCTGCATCAGAACCTGGTGGTTGTGTGCCATAGTCAGCTACATCTAACCAGTTCCAGTTTTTACCGTTCCATTTGATTAATTGACGGTGTTTATCCCAAGGATTACCGTTAATATCAAGTGAAGCACGACTGTAAAGGATACGACGGTTTGCCGGCCATGCGAAGCCCCAACCTAATGTACAACCTAAACCTGATGGGTCAGAGTTGTCACGGTTTGCGGTTTGGTTACCTTTTTCAGTCCATTGACCCACATAGATCCAGTTACCTGATGAGGTTGTACCGTCATCACGTAAGTGAGCGAATCCGTTAAGTAATTGACCTTTTTTATACATGACGTTGCCATCAGCATCGAGAAGATCAGCAAGCGCGTAACCATTCAATTCTTTCGCTAATTCTACTGAGCTTGGTGAATGCGGTTGAGCATAGTTCCAAGTCATCGCTTCGAAAGATTCGATACCACGACCACCTTCTTTTTGATAAAGGTGATGCATTTCTTCACGAATCATAGAAAGAATTTCAACATCTGGTAACGCTTCACCTGGTTGGTCACAACCTTTCCAGTGCCATTGAGCCCAACGACCAGAGTTAACAATAGAACCATCTTCTTCTGCGAAACAGGTCGTTGGTAAACGGAATACTTCAGTTTGAATATCTGCTGGATTCACATTGTTTGATTCACCAAAGTTTTTCCAGAATTCAGAAGATTCAGTTTGAAGCGGATCCATTACGATTAAGAATTTCAATTTGCTCATACCTGCAACAGTTTTGTTTTTGTTCGGTAATGAGTTTAATACGTTGAAACCTTGTAAAATCCAACCGTTCAATTTGCCATCATTCATTAACTTAACATGAGTGATAGGGTCGTATAAGCGGTCTGCTTTTGGTAAGAAATCGAAACCCCAACCATTTTCTTTGGTTGCTTTATCACCATAGAACGTTTTCATCATACTCACGAAGAATTTCGAGGTATTACGATAGTAGTTCACTTGATTTGGTACGATATCTTTTGGCGTAATCGCATTAATGTATTGTTCGTAAGACGTATCTTTGTCATTTGGTAAACGCATATAACCAGGTAAAGACATCGGCAATAAGCCCATATCTGTTGTACCTTGTACGTTTGAGTGTCCACGTAATGCATTAATACCGCCTCCTGGCATCCCCATATTACCTAAGAGTAATTGGATCATTGCCATTGAACGAATATTTTGTGTACCGATTGTATGCTCAGTAAAGCCTAACGCATATAAGTGCGTCATGGTTTTATTTGGTGCAGAGGTTTTACCAATTTCTTCACAGATTTGTAAGAAGAGTTTTTGCTTAACGCCTGTAATACGTTCAACTATTTCTGGGGTATAGCGAGAAACGTGATCTTTCAAGATATTAATTACACAACGTGGATCTTGTAAGGTCATATCACGTTTAGCATTACCATTTTCATCAAATTGGTAATTCCATTTAGATTTATCGTAAGTACGTTTTTCTTCATCAAAACCTACGAATAAACCATCTTCAAATTTGAAACCTTCATCAACTAAGAATGAAGCATTGGTATAGTGTTTAACGTATTCGTGTTGAATTTGGTTAGTTTCCAATAAGTAACGGATCACACCCATTAAGAATGCGATATCAGAACCGGAACGAATTGGTGCATGAAGGTCAGCTACAGAAGCTGTACGGTTAAAGCGAGGGTCAACCACGATGATTTTCGCACCGTTTTTCTTCGCTTCGATCGCCCAACGGAAGCCAACAGGGTGAGCTTCAGCAGGGTTACCACCTTGAACAATAATAAGATTGGCGTTTTTGATGTCAACCCAGTTGTTTGTCATGGCACCGCGACCAAATGATGGAGCAAGACTTGCTACCGTTGGTCCGTGTCAAGTATTCGCTTGGTTACACATCGGCACTATGCCTAACATTCTCACCCATTTTTGAGTAAGAAGTGCGGCTTCATTACTCATGGCGGAAGCGGTCATAATACCAGTGGTTGTCCAACGGTTAACAGTTTTGCCACTAGCGTCTTTTTCAACGAAGTTAGCATCACGGTCATCTTTTAATAAACGAGAAACGCGTTTGATCGCTTCTTCCCAAGAAAGACGAACCCATTTGTCCGAACCCGGTGCTCGATATTCAGGGTATAATGCACGGCTTTCACTATTAACATAGTCTAACGCGCCAGCACCTTTAGGACATAATGCCCCACGGCTTACCGGATGGTCTGGGTCACCTTCAAGGTGGAATAATTTAGAACGGGTATTGGTGCCTGTATGGCTGCTTAAAGCATCGTAAGGTTTGCCTGTGCTATATAACAACATACCACAGCTCACTGCACAATATGTACAGGTGTTACGGGATTCAAAAGCCCGTAATAATTTGTATTCACGTGGTGCCGCTAAAACAGATGATGGTGCAAAGCCCAACATTGCCGCAGACGTCCCCGCCATACCACCTGCACAGATCTTAAAGAACTTACGTCTAGAGACCTGCATAATCACTCCTTCATAACGGCGAACCGTTAAGATATTTCGATAGTATAAATTCGTATAGATAATTTATTTGATTTCGTTAAAATAACGTATCAACCATTAAATTGATTATAACAATGACCAATTTAAACGGAGCTGATTTTAACTATTTTTTAACCGAAAATCTATAATCAAAACTTGTTATAATCGCTTTAAAACTTGAGCTAGATCACAAAACAAACATTTTTTGTTAAAAAAAAGTAACATTTTTACAACAGTCATTTTATTGGGAAAAAATAATGCACTGGATAATCCAAAAAACAATTAATTTTTTTAAAAAAACATCTGAAAATCCGACCTCACTTTTAGTGGAAAAACAAGATAGTTTGGCTGCGGAAGTCCCTGTTTCACTTGTCTATAATGGTATTGCACATACCGTCATGATGTGCTCTCCGCAAGATTTAGAGGATTTTGCTTTAGGCTTTTCATTAGCGGAAGGCATTATTGAGAAAAAAGCGGATATTTATGGCATTGATGTGGTGGAAGTATGCAATGGCATTGAAGTGCAAATTGAATTATCTAGCCGTCAATTTATGGCATTAAAAGATCATCGCCGTACATTAACAGGTAGAACAGGATGTGGCATTTGCGGCACAGAACAAATCTCACAAGTTTATAAAAAATTGCCGAAATTAGACCGCACTTTCCAATTTAATTTAAATTTATTAGATGGCTGTTTAGAACAATTACAAGCTAATCAAGAACTCGGGAAAGAAACAGGTGCAACACATGCTGCGGCTTTTTTTGATTTATCCGGCAATTTACTGGCGATTCGAGAGGATGTCGGGCGGCATGTAGCGCTAGATAAGTTAATCGGCTGGCATGCTAAACAGGATCAACCGCAAGGATTTGTACTTGTTTCAAGCCGAGCCAGTTATGAAATGGTTCAAAAATCGGTCGCTTGTGGTATCGAGTTACTTGTCGCGATTTCTGCTGCGACAGATCTTGCTGTCAATATGGCTGAACAACACAATCTTTCCCTTATCGGCTTTGCTCGCCCAGGAAAAGCCAATATTTATTCTGGGAAAGAGCGGTTGGTTTTAGCTTAAGTTTTATCTATTAAAAAGTGCGGCCAAAAACATTCTTATTTTTGACTGCACTTTTTTTTATTCCGTTTATTCTTTTGGCGATTTACCCTCTAAGAGTACTTCAGAAACCCAACGTTGGGTGAGGCGTTTACCTTCTTGATCTGTACCAAATTTCATAAAATCAATATCCACCAGTTTTAATTTGCTAGCAGGTAGGAAACCTGGTGCAGGTTCTGCATGGATATTGGTTGGAAGTTGATAAGAATCTGATTCTTTCCATGGAATTTCTTGGGCTTCTTTGCTTAGCACAAAATCCATAAACAGTTTGGCATTATCAAGATTTCTAGCTCCTTTAATGATGCTTGCCCCGCCTAAAGAATAGCCCACGCCTTCGCATGGTAAAATGCCTTCAACTGGTGCACCATTTTTCTTCTCACGCGGATAAACCAACATAAAACCTAAATCAATCGCCACGGTACCGTTAGCCAAATAGTTGCTGGCAAGGCCTGTTTTGGTATGTTGCATGAGATTTGGTTCTAGTTTCTTCAGATAGTCAAAGGCTTTTTCTTCTCCCCATAATGTGGAAAAAGTACTGATAAGTGAGTAACCAGTACCGGAAACACGAGGGTCAGGGTATTGAATGTAACCTTTATATTCTGGTTTTATCAAGTCTGCATAGCATTTTGGGGTAGGAATATTTAATTCTTTCAATTTTTTAGTATTGACCCCAATACCTAGTTCCATTAAGTAAATCACAGAAGTGAAATTACCGCGTTGATCCATTAAAGATTTAAATTGTGGCATGATGTCTTTTTGTAATGGGGAACGATAGGATTCAAGCAAGCCTAACTCTGCGGCTTGAAGATGGGGTTCAATGGTGCCACCAAACCAGAAATCAGCTTGTGGGTTTTCTTTTTCAGCTTTAATTTTGCCTAATA
>CAKAQT010000006.1:0-16447 GCA_916720325.1 Parahaemophilus parainfluenzae | reverse complement strand
ATGCTTCTATTGCTATTGGTAATTCAACGAATGCATCTCACGACAATGCAATTGCCATTGGTGATGCGGCAAACACAAATTCGTGGGCAACAATTGCTATTGGTAATAATGCGAGTGCTGCAGCGAGTAGAACCATTGCGGTTGGTCGTAATGCCTCTGCTGCTGGAGAGACCGCTATTGCGATGGGTATCAACAGTAATGCAAGTCAATATTCAGCTATTGCTATTGGTGAATTAGCAACTTCTAATGGAGGTTATTCTGTTGCTATGGGACATAAAGCTAATGTAGGAGGTGGTCTTTCTGTTGGTATTGGTGTTTCATCAAACGCAAGTGCAAACTGGACAACAGCTATTGGCTCTAGTGCTAATGCATCGGCAAATTATGCGACAGCCTTAGGTACAGACTCAACTGCTTCAGGAGGATTTTCAATAGCTTCAGGTTATGCCTCAAAGGCAAGTGGTGGTAATTCAATGGCTTTGGGCACCAACTCAAACGCGTCGAATGAGACAACAATTGCTATCGGTGTTAATTCATTAGCAAGTGGTATAAATACCGTGGCTTTAGGACAAGGAAGTAAAGCGACTGATTATTCTGCGATGGCGTTTGGCTTAGGTGCAAACTCATCAGGTAGATATTCAATTGCAATTGGCCAAGGTACGAAGGCAGCGATAGAGCATTCTATTGCGATGGGGTATTCTGCAAATGCAGAAGAGGCTTTCGCTATTTCTCAAGGGGCTTATTCTGAAGCCACTCAACGAGCAGCTATAGCATTAGGTTATACAGCTAAAGCAATAGACCGAGATGCGATGGCATTAGGTTCATTCGCTAATGCTAGTGCGAACAGTGCCGTTGCTCTGGGACCACATGCTAAAAGTACAGCATATAAATCTATTGCCCTTGGTGCTGATTCTGAAGCAGGAACAAATATGTTTGATGCTAACTCAACAAGTGCTGTATTTAAAAATGATGCAGGTTCAAATTCAGAAGTGAGATTTGCAGCAAGTTCATCTAGCATTGGCGGAGCAGTTTCTGTAGGTAAGGCGGGTAACGAACGTCAAATCCATAATGTCGCTGCGGGTCGTATTTCTGCGACTTCAACAGATGCGGTAAATGGTTCACAACTTTACACCGTGTTAAATAACAGTGGATTTAATGTTCAAGAAAATGGCAATGCTAAATCACGTATCAATAACAATGGTGTAGTAAATTTCAAAGATGGAAACTTAACTACTGCGAATGTGACTGATACCGAAAATGGCACTATTGTGAAATTTGATGTGAATACAACAAATATCACGACTAATACAACGACAGGTAATGCAACAGCTACAAATCCTAATAATATTGCTACAGCAGGTGATGTCACTACCGCTATTAATAATGTTCGTAACATGCCAATTACTTTCACGGGTAATACCGGAAGTGCGGTCAAAAAATTGGGTGAATCTTTAGGCATTGTGGGTGATGGTACCGATATTACAAGTACAGCTGATGCAAACAATGTGACATTTACGTTAAATAAATCAACTGCCGTTACAGCAGGGGATAATAAGGCTGTAACCAGTGGTGCAGTTGATACCGCAATTAAAGCCATCAACTTAACTACAGCGGGTAATACAGGGAATGGTGCGGTTAATCTCGCAACTCAATCTTTGAATATCACAGGTTCAAATGGTTTAACGACAGTCGCAACTGACAATGGTATTCAAGTGAAAATTGATGATGCAACTCGCCAGAAAATTGATGCAGCAAGCTCAGCAAAAGAGGTTTCAGCTTCAGTTTCAAATGGTTCATCTGCAGTTTCTGTCACACCAAATGGCACAACAAAAAATGCTGATGGTGTAGAAGTGACAGATTATGCGGTGGATCTTTCTCAAGCAACCAAAGATGATATTCAAAAAGGTGTTGATGCGAATACTACCGTTACCAATAAAGGCCTAACCTTTACTGGCACAACTGGGACAACAACAGCGAAAAAACTGGGTGAAAGTGTTGAAATTTCAGGTGATGACAATATCACAACTGAAGCAACAGATGATAAAGTTCAAATTAAATTGAATAAAAATATCACCGTTGACAGTGTGACTGCAGGTGACACCAAAATTGATACAAATGGTCTGAAAGTAGGTGATGTTACCGTTACAAATTCACCAATTACAGTGAATGGTAATGCAGTTAATAACATCAATGATGCAATCAATCAAACTGCAAAACAAGCATTTAGTCCTCTTACTTTTGCAGGAGATACTGGCTTAAATGTTGAACGTAAATTAGGTACAACGGTTAATATTAAAGGCGGTCTGGCTGATGACGCTAATCTTTCTGACGATAATATTGGTGTAATTGCTGATGGTGAAGATACGTTAAATATTAAGCTAGCAAGAGATATCAACATCCGTAGTGTTACAACTGGCGATACTGTGATGAATAGTGACGGTATCAAAGTGGGTGATGATGTTGCTTTAGATAAAGACGGCCTAACAGCAGGTGATGTGTCTGTAACAAAAGATGGTATTAATGCAGGTGACAAAAAAATTACGGGTGTTAAAGCAGGTACCGATGACACCGATGCAGTGAATGTTTCACAATTGAAAGATGTTGCAAAAGTAGCTAACAAAGGCTGGAATTTAACTGCTAATGGTGAAAATAGTAGCAATGTTGCACCAGGTGAAACGGTTGATTTGAATAACGCTGATGGCAATATTGTCATTACCAAAAATGTAACAGACGATAATGTGACATTTAATTTAAATAAAACAATTAATGTTACCAATGTTAATGCTGCAGGTAATGTAACAGTTGGTGATACTGTTTTAAATACAGATGGCTTGAAAGCGGGTGATGTTACTGTAAGTAAAGCTCCTATTACTGTAAATGGTATCACAGTTAATAATGTGAATGATGCCATCAATAAGACGGCTGAACAGGCATTTAAAGCACTCACTTTTGGTGGTGATAATGCAGTGAAGAACTTTGAGCGTCGTTTAGGTGGGCAAATCTTTGTAAAAGGTGGTGCAACAGGCACATTATCAGATAATAATATTGGTGTTGTATCTGATGGTAATGGCACATTAAACGTGAAATTAGCCAAAGATCTGAAAAACCTAGATAGTGCTGACATTGGTGGTGTAACTATCAATAACAAAGGCATTGATATGGGCGATAAGAAAATTACAGGCTTGAAAGCAGGTGAAGATAATACTGATGCAGTAAATGTTTCACAGCTTAAGAAAGTAGAAGAAGTAGCTAATAAAGGCTGGAATTTAACAGCGAATGGCAAGGATTCTTCTAATGTAAAACCTGGTAATACCGTTGATCTAAATAATACAGATGAAAACATTAATATTACTAAAAATGGTAATAATGTTACTTTCAATTTAGCAAAAGACATCAAAGTTGATAGCGTAACAGCAGGTGATACCGTGATGAATAATGACGGTGTGAAAGTTGGTGATAATGTTGCTTTAAATAAAGATGGCTTAAAAGCTGGCAATGTGGCTGTAACCACAGATGGTATCAATGCTGGTGATAAGAAAGTAACCAATGTTCAAGATGGCGATGTAACGAAAACATCGAAAGATGCGGTAAATGGTAGTCAGTTATACGAAGTGAAAGAACTTGCGAGTAAAGGTTGGAATGCCAAAGCGAAGAAGAAAGATGGCTCTACTGGTGAAGTAAGTGTAAGTGGTACCAAAGATAATGTAGCACCAGGCGATACTGTAAACTATATCGCTGGTGATAATATCAAACTTGAACAGAATGGTATTAACTTCACTATTTCTACGACGAAAGATTTGAAAGCAGGAACTGTAAATGCCACAACAGTTAATACTACTACCATCAATCTTGGCGAAGGTGATAATTCAACGCCAATTACAGTAGTAAGTGGTAAAGATGCAGCTCCAAACTTGGATGGTAAAACACCAAATCGAATGAAATTTGGTGATGAAACTATCGCAACATTAAGTGATGGCTTAAAATTTGGCGCAAACGTAGGCGATGTTTACGGTGCGAAATTAAATAGCCAAATCAATGTGAAAGGCGCAGATAGCAACACAAACTGGAGTGAGTTTGATGGTGGCGATAATGTGATGACAAACATTGATAAGAGCGGTAATGTTCGTGTAGGTATCAAGAAAAACCTTAAAGTGGAAAGCGTAACTGCAAACAAATTCACAGCGGGGGATACTGTGATTGATAGCAATGGCGTCACCATTAAAAACGGTCCTAGCATGACTAAAAATGGTATTGATGCAGGTAATAAACAAATTACCAATGTTGCACCAGGGCGCATTGCAGCAGACAGTACTGATGCGGTAAACGGTAGCCAATTACACGAAGTAAAAGCTGACATGAATAACAAGATCAACCACTTAAATGGTCAAGTGAACAAGTTAGGTAAACGTGTCAATGCGGGTACTGCAAGCGCGTTAGCGGCTTCTCAATTACCACAAGCTTACATTCCAGGTAAGAGCATGGTATCTGTGGCAGCGGGTAATTACCAAGGTCAAAATGCAGTGGCATTAGGTATGTCACGTATTTCAGACAACGGTAAAATCATTATTCGTTTAGCCGGTACGAGCGATACACAAGGTAAAGTAGGTGTAGCAGTTGGTGCAGGTTACCACTGGTAATTTATAGTAAATAAACAAAAGGCATGGGGAACCATGCCTTTTTTGTTACCAAAAGAGTAGTCGATTTTCACCCTATTTTTCGTATAATAGGGTGAGTTAACTCGGAGAAGAATATGATTATCGGACCTTATATTAATGCTCTGGCGATTATTAGTGGCGCAGTTATTGGATCGATGCTAGGTGGACGAATCCCAGAACGTTTACGCACTAATTTAACCTTAATTTTTGGTTTGAGTTCCATGGGGATGGGCATTGTGATGGTGGCGAAAACCACCAATATGCCGGCAATGATTTTATCGCTGTTATTAGGGACGATAATTGGCGAGTTGCTTTTATTGGAACAGGGGATCAATAAGCTTGCCTCATCAGCCAAAGGCCTTGTTGAAAAGATGTTTCCTGATAAGCCAAGTAGCATGAATAGCCAAGAAGAGTTCTTATCTAAATTTGTTGCGATTGTAGTTTTATTTTCATTTAGTGGAACGGGGATTTTCGGGGCGATGAATGAGGGGATGAGTGGTAATTTTGATATCCTCATTGTGAAATCCTTTTTAGATTTTTTCACCTCGATGATCTTTGCTACATCCCTCGGTATTTCTGTAGCGAGTATTTTTGTGCCACAAACATTAGTTCAAGTGATCTTAGCTTATTCTGCCGTGTTGATTATTCCTTTCGTGACACCTGAAATGCGAGGTGATTTTGCTGCGGTAGGCGGTATGCTAATGATAGCTGCGGGCTTTCGCATTTGTAATATCCAAATGTTCCATGTGGCGAATATGCTGCCGGCTCTTTTCCTCGCCATGCCAATTTCTCATTTCTGGAGTGCCTATTTCTTTTTCTGACAATGCGGGCAATAAAAGCTATTGCGTTGCCCAATAATCATACTTTCAATCTTTGTGCCACATTTTGGACAAGGTTTATCTTTGTTTCCGTACACTAACAATTCCTGCGCAAAATAACCAGGGCGACCATCGGGTTGTAAGAAATCTTTTAATGTTGTTCCACCTTGCGTAATGGCTTTTGCTAAGACGTCTTTAATTGTTTCAACGAGCAAGGCACATTGGTTTCGCGTGAGGTTTTCGGCTAATTTCATGGGGTGTAAACCACATAAAAAGAGCGTTTCATTGGCATAAATATTTCCTACGCCCACGACGACAGCATTATCCATTAAAAAGGTTTTAAGTGCGGTCGATTTTTTGCGTGATTTTTTAAAAAGGTATTCGGCATTAAATTCATCTGAAAGTGGTTCAGGACCAAGTTTTAGGAAAAGATGAAAGTCATCTAAGTTTTCAGCCCATATCCATGCACCGAAGCGTCTCGGGTCGTTATAACGCAGTAATTTGCCATTATTCATTACAATATCAAGGTGATCGTGTTTATCAATAGGACTATCGTGCGGCACAATTCGAACAGAGCCAGACATGCCTAAATGGCCAATGATATAACCTTTTTCTGTATGAATAATGAGATATTTTGCACGACGAGAGGTATCCAAGATCTTGACATTTTTGAGCGTTGTTAATTCAGGAGAGACTACCCAACGTAATTGGGGTTGGCGCACTACAATTTTTTCAATGGTAAAACCTTTCAAATAGGGGCTGACACCACGCAGGGCAGTTTCGACTTCAGGAAGTTCAGGCATAGATAATCTCGGTAATGAATTTGTGATATAAAAAAACCCGAACAATGTCGGGCTTTTTTCAAATCAGCAAAATTATTTGATTTTTGCTTCTTTATAGATAACGTGTTTACGCACTACTGGATCAAATTTTTTGATTTCCATTTTTTCAGGCATATTACGTTTGTTTTTATCAGTTGTGTAGAAGTGACCGGTCTCTGCTGTAGAAACTAAACGGATTTTCTCACGAGCGCCTTTAGCTGCCATGTTTTAGCTCCTTAGATTTTTTCGCCACGAGCACGGATTTCAGCTAACACTGCATCAATGCCTTTTTTATCGATAATACGCATACCTTTCGCAGTTAAACGTAAGGTTACGAAACGGTTTTCACTTTCAACCCAGAAACGGTGAGTGTGAAGGTTTGGAAGAAAACGACGACGTGTCGCATTCAACGCGTGTGAGCGGTTGTTACCCACAGCTGGACGCTTGCCTGTTACTTGACAAACTCTAGACATAATAATCTCCAATAATTTAAATATAAGCTCGAGCTTATGGTTCGGATAATGAAGCTTAAAACTAAGCTTGCTTCCTCGTCAGGTCGCAGTATCCGACCCACTTACTATATTAAAGGTCGCAAATTATACTGACTTTATTTTCATTTCTCAAGTCCAAAAGCGATTTTTCCGTCTTTAAATGGAAATGAACGATAAAAAAATCATCAAATTCCCTAAAACTATAACAGATTATGTTCAGCAAAAGAATAACAAGTCCCTTTGCCGACAATAAAATGATCCAAAATACGAATATCCATTAACTCAGCAGCTTCAATAATTTTTTGTGTGATCAGTTTGTCGGAATAGCTCGGTTCTGCTAGGCCAGAAGGGTGGTTGTGAGCCAAAATTAAGGCGGCCGCATTGCAGTAAAGGCTTTCTTTGATGATTTCACGTGGATAAACATTCGTCACATTAATTGTGCCTAAAAATAACCGCTCTTTTTTAATCAAACGATGTTGATTATCTAAAAATAACACCATAAAAATTTCACGTTCTTCGTGATGAAGCTCCGCTTGGAGATAAAGCTTTACCGTGGATGTGTCGCTAAATACATGTTCTATGAGTAATTCTTGTTTCAGATAGCGTTTGGTCATTTCTGTGGTGGCTTGTAGTTGAATAAACTGCGTAATGCCTAATCCTTTTACTTTGCAAAAGGCTTCTTTATCAGCACTTAATAAGGTTCGAAGAGAGCCAAAATGTTGCAGCACGCTATGTGATAATTCCATGACAGGGCAGCCTTTAATTCCTGTACGTAAGAAAATAGCGAGTAATTCGTGATCTTCTAGGGCTTCAACGCCATATTTCAACAGTTTTTCACGAGGCATTAAAGAAGAGTTTGTCTGCATATTAATTAATGAAAAGAAAAAGTGCGGTTAATTTTCATGATGTTTTGAATCTTTGCGAGAAATCTGTTTTATTTTTGGTATAGCGATCGCAAAAATAAAATTTTTTATTGGTGAAATTTGAAGTAAAATAGACAACCTTAAGTTGTTAAGTACTAACACACAAAAACATATCCATTCTATTAAGTCGTAGCGGAGTAGCAAATGAGCTTGAGCGGAAAGCGTATTGTTGTCGGGATTACAGGAGGCATTGCCGCCTATAAAACCATTGAGTTTATTCGTTTATTACGCAAATCTAACGCAGAAGTTCGAGTGGCTTTAACGCCTGCCGCCGCTGAATTTGTCACGCCTTTAACGCTGCAAGCCATTTCAGGCAATGCGGTTTCTCAATCTTTACTTGATCCTCAAGCGGAATTAGCTATGGGGCATATTGAGCTCGCAAAATGGGCCGATGCGATAGTGATTGCGCCAGCCAGTGCCGATTTTATTGCGCGTTTAACCGTTGGAATGGCAAATGATTTACTTAGCACGATTTGTCTTGCGACAAGTGCGCCTATTATGCTCGCACCGGCTATGAATCAGCAAATGTACCGCCAGGTGATTACACAACAAAATTTGACCGCTCTTTCTGCTCGAGGCATTCATGTTGTGGGCCCAAATAGCGGTTTTCAGGCTTGTGGTGATGTGGGGGCGGGCAGAATGTCCGAACCCGCTGAAATTTTTGCGTCGCTTCAATCACTTTTGGCTGTTCAACAAGATTTAGCAGATTTAAGCGTTACCATTACGGCAGGTCCAACGCGTGAAGCTATCGATCCTGTTCGTTATATTTCTAATCACAGCTCTGGCAAAATGGGCTTTGCAATTGCAGAAGCCTTTGCTAAACGTGGGGCAAATGTCACCTTAATTGCGGGACCTGTTAATTTGGCTACGCCGAAAAACGTTCATCGTATTGATGTGACAACTGCCCATGAAATGTGGCAAGCCTCTCTTGAAAGTGCGGTCAAAAATCGTATCTTTATTGGCTGTGCCGCAGTGGCAGATTATCGAGTTGCGGAAGTTGCTGATCAAAAAATTAAGAAAACCAATGATAACGATGAGCTTTCTCTTAAATTGGTGAAAAATCCAGACATTATCGCAAGTGTGGCAAGTTTAGAAAAAGATCGTCCGTTTGTTGTAGGCTTTGCAGCTGAAACACAAAATGTCGCTGAATATGCGAAGAGCAAACTTCAACGAAAAAATTTAGATATGATTTGTGCCAATGATGTATCGGGTGGACAAGTATTCGGACAAGATCAAAATGCCTTGCAGATCTTTTGGAAAACGGGCGAAAAATCGTTGCCGTTGGCTGACAAAAATAAATTGGCAGAAGTGTTAGTCACAGAAATTGTTGAGCATTATCACAAATAAAATAGGCTCAAAATTCGTTAGATTTTGTGACCGCACTTTTGTATGACAGATTTCTTTTAAAGGATAAATAAGCATGAAAAAAATTGATGTCAAAATTTTAGATAGCCGTATTGGCAACGAATTTCCTTTACCAACCTATGCAACTGAAGGTTCAGCTGGTTTGGATTTACGTGCATTGCTTGAAGAGGGCATTGAAATTCAACCAGGCGAAACTAAACTTATCCCAACAGGCCTTTCAATTTATATTGCCGATCCGAACCTTGCAGCAGTGATTCTGCCTCGTTCTGGTTTAGGTCATAAACACGGTATCGTATTAGGTAATTTGGTGGGCTTAATTGATTCGGATTACCAAGGTCCATTAATGGTGTCGGTATGGAATCGCGGCCATGAACCGTTCAAAATTGAAGTCGGCGATCGTATTGCACAATTAGTGTTTGTGCCAGTCGTACAAGCGGAATTCAATATTGTTAGTGAATTTACCGAAACTGAACGCGGTGAGGGCGGTTTTGGTCATTCAGGTAAAAAATAAACTATGGTAGAACAATTATCTCTCGTAGAAGTTGATGAGATTGCCGCGGAAATCAAACCGCCAAAAATCGAAAAACGCACGGTAAAAGAACGTCGTCAACAAGTGTTGACGGTGCTTACCCATATGTTGCATTCTGAACGGGGAATGGAGCGGATGACAACAGCGCGTTTAGCGGAAGAAGTGGGCGTATCAGAAGCGGCACTTTATCGTTACTTCCCAAGTAAAACCAAAATGTTTGAAGCGTTGATCGATAATATCGAAGCGAATTTATTTAGCCGTATTACCACATCAATTCGCAATGAAACCAATACGATGAATCGTGTACGTGACATTATGCAGATGATCCTCGATTTTGCGCGTAAAAACCCTGGTTTGACACGCATTTTGACCGGACATGCATTGATGTTTGAAGAGCCGCTTTTACAGGCTCGTGTCGCTCAATTTTTCGATCGTCTTGAAATGCAATTTGTGAATATTTTACAAATGCGAAAATTACGCGAAGGGCGTGGTTTTAACGTCGATGAACGCATTATTGCAGGGCATTTAGTAACCCTTTGTGAAGGGCAGTTTATGCGTTATGTCCGCACAAACTTCCGTTTAGGTGCAAATCAAAGTTTTGAACAGCAATGGCGTTTTCTTGAACCGCTTTTTGCTTAATTGACTTTAGTTGATAAATATATGATTATTCCGTGGCAAGAATTGCCAACAGAAACCTTGGAAAATATTGTGGAAAGTGTGGTACTTAGAGAAGGTACTGATTATGGTTCACACGAATTTTCTTTAGAACAAAAAAAACAACACCTACTAAACAAGATTCACAATGGAAGTGCAGTGATTGTTTGGTCAGAATTACATGAATCCATTGATATAAAAGATAAAATGGAATTTCTAAAATAAATCAATAGGAGCTTATATGTCAGAAAATGTAGAATTATTAGACGAACAAAAGCCGCAGGACGATGATCAGCAACGTGATCCTGCTCTGGATTGGTTCCTTACTCACTGTCATTTACATAAATATCCGGCAAAATCGACCTTAATTCATGCAGGGGAAGATGCCAATATTTTATATTTCTTAATTAAAGGAACGGTGATGGTTTCATCGAAAGATGATGAAGGCAAAGAGATGATTTTATCTTATTTAGGTGCCGGACAATTTTTTGGTGAAGCGGGTTTATTTGATGAAGGTTCGAAACGTTCAGCTTGGGTGAAAACGAAAACCCCTTGTGAAATTGCAGAAATTTCCTATAAAAAATATCGTCAGCTTATTCAAATTAATCCTGAGATTTTAATGTTCCTTACTTCTCAGTTATCAAAACGCTTGCAAAACACATCTCGACAAGTGACTAACTTGGCCTTTTTGGATGTGGCAGGGCGTATTGCTCAGGCGCTTATGCATTTAGCAAAACAGCCTGAAGCGATGACGCATCCTGATGGTATGCAGATTAAGATTACGCGTCAGGAAATCGGTCAAATGGTGGGCTGTTCACGTGAAACCGTAGGGCGAATAATTAAGATGCTGGAAGATCAAAATCTCATTCATGCGCACGGTAAAACCATTGTGGTTTACGGCACTCGATAGCAAAAATAACCGTCTCTAATCAGACGGTTATTTTGTTTTTGTTACATTGATGTGATAGTTGAAATGTCTTTGTTAATTTTTATACGAAAAGCGAAAAAATACTTCTTTTAGTGCAATATCTTAATTGACAAAATTGCGGAAGACTTCTATCATAATACTGCCTTTCAATGTGGTTTGTTTGGAAGTCAGGATTGGTCTCCTGAATATATAAGTGGCTTTTAAAAGATTCTGAATCTTTTAATTTTATATCGCAGACTGGAACCCCAGAGATGCTTTAAATCTATGGTGGGCTAGGTAGAAATCCCGCAGGGATGCGATGCAGTAAGCCACTTGCTGTTAAGACCAATTCTGCTTAGTTCCACCACCCTTCAAAACAATCTTCAATTTTCAAACTTTCATTTAACTCATTTCAAACAAGAAATTCTCAGCTAAAGTGCGGTCATTTTTTACTTTATTTTTGGCAAAAAAATACCGACCCATTTCTGAGTCGGCATTTAATTTGGTGTGTTTTATTTCACTTTTTGTTTCATGGCTTCTGCCACAAGTTCAGCCTCAGGGCCGAGAACCACTTGTAAGCCATCGTTACCAATTTTCACGATACCTTTTGCGCCAAGAGACTTAAGCTGCTCTTCATTAATTTTGTGTTGATCGACTAAGCTTAAACGTAAGCGAGTGATACAAGCATCAATATTTTTGAAGTTATCAGCACCACCTAAAGCATCAATAAATTTGACCGCTCTTTCTTCACGAGATTGGCTCGCTGCTGGTTGTGCTGCAGTGGTTTCCTCTGCTTCTTCTGTACGACCTAATGTTTTTAAGTTGAAAGCTTTAATTGCAAAACGGAATACTGCATAGTAAATCACGAAGAATACTAAGCCTTGTACGATTAGCATATACCATTCAACGGCTAACGGGTTGCGTGATGAAAGTACCATATCCACGAGACCCGCACTGAAACCGAAGCCTGCGATCCAATGCATTGTCGCCGCGATAAAGACAGAAATACCGGTTAATACCGCGTGGATGAAGTAAAGCACTGGTGCAACAAACATGAAAGAGAATTCTAATGGTTCAGTGATACCAGTGAAGAATGAGGCAAATGCACCTGCAAGCATGATTGATGCCACTTTAGTTCTTTGACTTGGTTTAGCGCTGAGATAAATCGCTAATGCTGCACCCGGTAAACCGAACATCATAACAGGGAAGAAACCAGCTTGGTACATACCGGTTACTCCAACTGTTGCCGTGCCTTCAGCAAGTGATTTTGCACCACCCAAGAAGTTTGGAATGTCATTGATGCCTGCTACGTCAAACCAGAATACTGAGTTCAATGCATGGTGTAAGCCAACAGGAATGAGTAAACGGTTGAAGAAACCGTAAAGACCAGCACCAACAGCGCCTAAGTCTTTAATGCTTTCACCGAATGACACTAAACCGCCGAAAATATATGGCCAGATGTAAAGCAATACGAAGCTGATGAACATCATGACAAAAGAAACGACGATTGGTACAAGGCGTTTTCCGCTAAAGAAGGAAAGCGCTTTTGGCAATTCAACTTGATAGAAGCGGTTATAAAGTTCAGCCGAAATCACCCCGATCAAAATCCCAATAAATTGGTTATTGATTTTTCCGAAGGCCGCGGGCACTTCACTTACATCGATATGTTGTAGCTGAGCAACACTGCCTGGTGAAAGTAGAGTGGTTACCACATAGTAACCCACTAAACCTGAAAGTGCAGCGGAACCATGTTTGTCCTTAGATAAACCGAAAGCAACGCCAACGGCAAAAAGCAGGCCCATGTTATCGATGATAGCACCGCCTGATTTAATTAAAAATGCAGCAAGTTGACTGTTTGCACCCCAGCCATCAGGGTCAAGCCAATAACCGATACCCATCAGTACAGCCGCTGCTGGTAAGACAGCAACAGGTACCATTAAGGCCTGCCCAATTTTTTGCGCATAACCTAACACATTCATTTTTTTCTCCTATTTTATAAGTAATGAAGTATTACTTCATATTTTAAAGTAAAAAAAAATATTTTGTATAGATGTTGTCACTTTATCTCAAAATTGAGAAGCCGATCACAAATTTTGAAATTACACTTCAAAAATATTTTTTTTATGGTGCAAGCTTTGCTGCGTTTTACTATAATGCTCAGAAAGCCAAAAAGGAAACCAAGTGTTACTGTCTAATGTAGGAGTTTATATGTCGAAATTATCACATAATGAAGTCTTAGATAAAATCAAATTTGGTCTTATTGCTTCTTGTCAGCCTGTTGATGACGGCCCGATGGATAAACCAGAAATCGTGGCAGCTATGGCACAGGCTTCTGTTATTGGTGGTGCAGCGGGTTTACGCATTGAGGGTGTAGAAAATCTTAAAGCAACACGCCCTACTGTGAATGTACCGATCATTGGTATTGTGAAACGTGATTTACCTGACAGCCCTGTACGAATTACCCCGTTTTTGCATGATATTGAAGATTTAGCGAAAGCCGGTGCAGATATTATTGCCGTGGATGGGACAAATCGCCCTAGACCGGTAGATATTGAAAGTGCGGTCAAAAAAATCCACGAATTAGGCTGTTTAGCCATGGCGGATTGTTCGAATTTAGAAGAAGGCTTGTACTGTCAAAAACTGGGTTTTGATATTGTGGGCAGTACGATGTCTGGCTACACAGGTGGCACAGTGCCGGAAGAGCCTGATTATCAATTAGTTAAAGATTTGAAAGCAGCAGGCTGCCGAGTCATGGCGGAAGGACGTTATAACACCCCTGAATTAGCGAAAACGGCCATTGAAATTGGTGCTTATTGTGTGACAGTAGGTTCTGCATTAACTCGCTTAGAGCATATCGTAAGTTGGTTTACCGAAGCCATTCATTCAGCGAAAAAGTAAAGGAAGAAGATATGTCATTAACAGTGGATAGTGGTCAGACATTACAGCGTTGTTTGGCATTAGATATTGGTGGCACGAAAATCGCTTCTGCTATAGTGAAAAATGGTGAGATTCAACAGCGAAAACAGATTTCCACGCCACAAGATGATGCTGCGCAAGCCATGCATCAAACCCTTGCTCAGCTGTTAAAAGAATATGAAGGGCAGTTTGATTATGTCGCCGTTGCTTCAACGGGCATTATTAATCAAGGCATTCTGACCGCACTTAATCCTAAAAACCTGGGTGGATTAGCCCAATTCCCATTAAAAGACAGCATTGCACAGCATACTGATAAACCGATTGGTTTACTTAATGATGTGCAAGCTGCAGCTTATGCAGAGTATCAACTACAAAATCCTAATGATGTTCAAAATTTTACCTTTATTACGGTTTCAACAGGCGTAGGGGGCGGTTTAATTTTAAATCATCGTTTACTTACTGAGCCAAACGGCATTGCTGGGCATATTGGTCATACTTTATCTGATCCTAATGGTCCAATTTGCGGCTGTGGTCGCCGTGGTTGTGTCGAAGCCATTGCATCAGGTCGCGCGATTGAAGCAGTTTCTTCTCAATGGGATGAGCCTTGTGAACCGAAAGAAGTTTTTGCGCGTTTCCGTCAAAATGATGAAAAAGCAACCGCACTTGTGACTCGTTCAGCCCAAGCCATTGCGAATTTAATTGCGGATTTGAAGATTGGATTAGATATGCAAAAAGTCGTGGTTGGCGGTAGCGTAGGGTTGGCAGAAGGTTATTTACCGCTAGTTCAATCTTTATTAAGTGAACTTCCTGCTGTTTATCATTGTGAATTAGAAAGTGCTAAATTCGGGCAAGATGCTGGCTTGATTGGTGCAGCTTACTGGGTAAAAGATTGCTTATTACAAGCAAAAAATACGGGAGTGGTTTATGGCTAAAAATGGCAATATTTTAAATACCATCAGCTCGTTATATCGCAGTTTAACGAAAACTGAAAAGAAAATTGCGGATGCAATTTTATTGAATCCCGATCTTGCAGTGCAAGCACCTTTAGCTGAAATTGCGGCTCATTTAGAAGTGGGGGAAGCGACCTTTGTGCGTTTTTGCCGCACTCTCGGCTTTAAAGGCTTCAGTGATTTTAAATTAGAATTATCCATCGAGCTTGCGACGAAAGATGGCAAAGATAATACCGTATTAGATTCAGATATCACCGATTCTGACAACTCATTGAATATTGCGCATAAGCTGAAATCTGCCATCAATAACGTGATGGATGAAACCATTAATTTATTAGATTTTGAGCAGTTGGAAGAGGCAGTAAAAGCCATTCAACAAGCAAATCGTGTCTTTTTATTTGGTGTGGGCACATCCGGCATTACTGCGGAAGATGCCAAAAATAAACTGATGCGTATCGGTGTGCAAGTGGATGCGACAGGTAACAACCATTTTATGTATATGCAGGCATCGTTATTGACGAAAAAAGATGTGGCAATTGGTTTGAGCCATTCCGGTTATTCTCAAGAAACCACTCATACCATGAAAATCGCCAAAGAAAATGGTGCCAAAACCATTGCGATTACGCACAGTTTGCGTTCCCCCATCACAGAATATGCTGATCTTGTTTTAGTGAATGGGAATAAGCAAGGCAAGTTGCAAGGCGACTCTATCGGCACGAAGATTGCTCAATTATTCGTATTAGATTTGATTTACGCTTTATTGGTACAGGCATCACAGGAAAGTGCGGTCAAAATAAAGCAAAAAACATTAAATGTCATTTTAGAACAACGTATCAAATAGGAGAGAAAAATGCGTAACTTAAAAGGTATTTTTAGTGCGTTATTAGTATCATTCAATGAAGATGGATCTATCAATGAAAAAGGTTTACGCGAGATTATTCGCTATAACATTGATAAGATGAAAATTGATGGTTTATATGTAGGCGGCTCAACAGGTGAAAACTTCATGCTTTCTACGGAAGAGAAAAAACAAATTTTCCGTATCGCGAAAGATGAAGCAAAAGACCAAGTTGCACTAATTGCCCAAGTGGGTAGTGTGAACTTACATGAAGCAGTGGAATTAGGTAAATATGCAACGGAATTAGGCTATGACAGTCTTTCTGCAGTAACCCCGTTCTACTATAAATTCAGCTTCCCTGAAATCAAACATTACTATGACACTATCATTGCTGAAACAGGTAATAACATGATCGTGTACTCAATTCCGTTCTTAACAGGCGTGAATATGGGTATTGAGCAATTCGGCGAACTTTATAAAAACCCGAAAGTGCTAGGTGTGAAATTTACCGCAGGGGATTTCTATCTATTAGAACGCTTGAAAAAAGCTTATCCAAATCACCTCATTTGGGCTGGTTTTGATG
>CAKAQT010000005.1:0-16536 GCA_916720325.1 Parahaemophilus parainfluenzae | reverse complement strand
AAGCCGCCGCAGTACGCGATCAGCTTCATCAATTGAGAGAGCAGTTTATGATATCAGAATAAAGAAAAAGAGCGGTCAAATTGACCGCTCTTTCATTTTATTGCACTAATAAGTAGAAGTTGTTTTTGCCACGTAAGATATTGAGTGCCACAGCAGATGGTTTTTCATCTAGCGCTTTGCGTAAGTCTTGCGTGCTTTCAATTGGCTGACGGTTGATGCCGATGATGATATCACCGGATTTTAAACCGCGCTGCGCCGCCATTGAATTTGGCTGTACTTTGCTAATTTCCACACCTTTAACGCCTTTTGCATCATAGTTGTTTAAGGTTGCACCATCTAGTGCAGGAAGCTCGGTTTTGCTTGCAGTTTGAGAGCCATCGTCTGCTTGTAAGGTCACTTTTACGTTGTCAGTTTTGCCATCACGTAAATAAGTGAGTTCAATTTCTTTGCCTGCACCAGATGTCGCGATTTTGGCTCGCATTTCGGCGAAGCTTGAGATTTTTTGACCATTCATTGCAGTGATCACATCACCCGCTTTCAAGCCAGCTTTTTCGGCAGCAGAATTTGGAATGACTTCACTCACAAATGCACCTTGTTGTGCACTAACATTAAAGGCTTTCGCTAAATCGGCATTTAATTCGCCACCTTTAATACCGAGTAAACCACGGCGTACTTCACCAAATTCTAAGATTTGTTGAACAAGGTTATTGGCTTGGTTACTTGGAATTGCAAAGGCAATCCCAGCGTTCCCACCACTTGGAGAGATAATCGCGGTATTGATACCAATTAATTCACCTTGCAAATTCAATAATGCACCACCAGAGTTACCACGGTTTACCGCCGCATCCGTTTGGATATAGTTTTCATACGCACCGCTATCTGAACCAGTAGAGCGACCTAATGCTGAAACAATACCAGAGGTTACAGTTTGACCTAAACCAAATGGATTACCGATAGCCACGGTAAAATCACCGACACGTAATTTATCGGAGTCGGCCATTTTAATTGCGGTAAGGTTCGTTGGTTTTTCGATCTGTACTAAAGCAATATCTGATTGTTCGTCTTTTCCAACAAGTTTTGCTTTGAATTCACGTCCATCTTGTAGTTTTACGGTAATTTTATCCGCACCATCTACCACATGATTATTAGTTAAAACATAGCCTTTATCGGCATTGATGATCACGCCAGAACCTAAACCACGGAAGTTGCGTGATGCACCACGATCTCCACCGAATTGTTCGCCAAATTGATCACCAAAGAAAAATTTAAATTCTTCTGGAATATCATCAGGTAATGCTGAACGGCTGTTTGCTTTTGCTTTGCCTTCAACAGAAAGTGTTACAACTGCGGCTTGCGCTTTTTCTAACATTGGCGCTAGGCTGCCTTGTTCGACAATCTCATTTGGAATCGCCGCTTGAGCGGATAAAGAGGTCGCAAATACGCTTAAACCTAATGCGATACCGGTTAATACAAAATTTCTTTTCTTCATAGAGTTCTCCAAGTAAAAATAAATGACTGAATAAGTGTTCAATCAGACAAAAAAATGAGGGGGATGTTCAGTAAAAACAAGGGCATTGAAAAAATATTTTTAAAAAGTGCGGTAGGAATTGAAATTGTTCTTTTTGCCCGCATTTATTTAAACCTCTTTGTTAATTTGAAGGATAAAAGAATCATTCTGTTTAAATAGTGCTGGTACAACCTATTTTTACGTTAAAAACCTTGCCAGCCAAGGCGGAAATATAGTTTAATAACGCCCTGTTTTACTGCCTAGGTAGTATAAATTTTACGCAATCACATAATAATTGTGTAAGAATTCAAATGAACTAGTTTACTAGTACAAAAAATAGGTGTAGAGTAACGCCATTAGATTTAAGCACAACATTTAAGATTTAGAGAGTGACATATGGCGACGAAGAAAGAAGAAATCGAAGTAAAAGTTGCAAATGATGATACCCGAATTGAAAAAGTCGATCAGGTATTACCCCCAATTGCCTTATTAGAAAAATTTCCTGCTAGTCAAGAAGCGGCTGATTTAGTTCATGAAACCCGCTTGCACGCGCACAATATTATTCATGGAAAAGATGACCGTTTACTTGTAGTAATTGGTCCTTGTTCTATTCATGATCCTAAAGCTGCATTAGATTACGCAAAACGTTTAAAAGTATTACGTGATAAATATAAAGATACACTTGAAGTGGTAATGCGCGTTTACTTTGAAAAGCCGCGTACAACAGTGGGCTGGAAAGGCTTAATTAACGATCCTTATTTAAATGATACATATCGTTTAAATGATGGTTTGCGTATTGCACGTAAATTATTATCTGACATCAATAACTTAGGCGTACCATCAGCCGGTGAGTTCTTAGATATGATCACACCACAATATGTAGCTGATTTCATGAGCTGGGGCGCAATTGGTGCGAGAACAACGGAATCTCAAGTTCATCGTGAATTAGCATCAGGCTTATCTTGTGCGGTAGGCTTTAAAAATGGCACAAATGGTGGCGTAAAAGTAGCCTTAGATGCAATGGGAGCGGCAGAAGCTTCGCATTACTTCTTATCTGTGACAAAATTTGGTCATTCGGCTATTGTTTCAACAAAAGGAAATGAAGACTGCCACATCATTTTACGTGGTGGGGATAAAGGTCCTAACTATAAAGCAGAAGATGTTGCAAAAGTTTGTGCAGAGATCGAAAAATCAGGTCGTATTCCACATGTAATGGTTGATTTTAGTCATGCAAATAGTAGCAAACAATTCAAAAAACAAATGGAAGTTTGTGAAGATGTTTGCCAGCAAATTGCAGGTGGTTCAAAGCAGATCTTTGGTGTCATGGTAGAAAGTCATATCGTTGAAGGTCGTCAAGATTTAGTCGATGGTAAAGCGCAGACTTACGGACAAAGTATCACTGATGCTTGCATCGGTTGGGAAGATACAGAAATCGTGTTAAAACAGTTATCTGATGCTGTATTAGCACGTCGCCAAGTTAATGGCTAATCAGTTTAATTTTCAGATGATTAAAAGTGCGGTCGATTTGACCGCACTTTTTTTATGTGCTTTGAAAAAGAGGGCGAAAAGGGGTATGCTAGCTTCAATGGAATAATAAAGGAGAAGTATGATGCAGGATATGATAAATGGCTTATTAATTGTCTTAATACCAATGGTGTTAGGTTATTTATTAAAGGTCAATAATAAATCCTATATTGCAAAAATAAATCATATCGTGATGTTTTTGCTTTACATTATTCTTTTCTTAATGGGTTATTTACTCGGCCAGTTAGATGATTTAGAGCATAAACTGCCGATTATTGGCACAACTGCGGTGACGCTATCGGCGATCATTTTGGGATCCAATATGATTGGCTTGATGCTTTATGACCGCTTCAACCCAGCTGAGCCACTTAAATCACAAGGTAAAATTGATTCTCGCTGGCACTCCTTAATTGACTCGCTCAAACTTTCCGGCACAGTGGTGATCGGCACCCTTTGTGGTTTCTTATTCAAATCCTATCTCATGTTGCCTACTGGAATTAATCTGTATGTATTGATCGTACTGATTTTCTTTGTGGGGATTCAGCTAAGAAATAACGGCATTTCCTTGAAAGACGCCCTTTTCAATAAACGAGGTTTCCAAACGGGGATGGTGTTTACTTTTACTTCATTACTAGGCGGTATCATTGCTGCTTTCGTTTTAGCGATGCCAATTACGCAAGGACTGGCATTTGCCTCTGGAATGGGGTGGTATTCGTTATCGAGTGTAGTATTGACCAATGCATGGGGACCGGTACAGGGCAGTATTGCCTTTTTTAATGATTTATCCCGTGAAATTGTCAGTTTATTTGTGATCCCATTATTTATGCGTCATTTCCGTTCGACTGCAATTGGGATTACGGGTGCGACAGCAATAGATTGCACTTTGCCAATTATTCAAAAAGCGGGAGGTATTGAAGTCACGCCAATTGCGATTTCATTTGGCTTTGTTACGAATATTCTGCCACCGTTACTATTGGTTTTCTTTTCCAGTATTCCGTTATAAAAGATAAAAAATAAATACAAAAACAAAAGAGTTAATTGTTATTTTCCGATTAACTCTTTTTTATTCTAATCGTGCTATACGATTTCTTATATTTTAATATTAGGGATTGTCCGTTTGTTTATGCATGGCAATAACCGCCTGACCTAAACTGAGTCCGCCATCACCCATCGGTAGTTTATGCGCACTTAGTACATGGAATTTGCTCAAATTTTCTTTTAATAAGCGACGTAGCAGTTGGTTATGCATCACACCGCCAGATAATACGATGGTACGGCATTGGTATTTTCGTGCTTGGTTCGCAGCAAGTTCAGCAAAACCTTGGGCGAGAGCATAGTGAAAGGCGAAGGCTTTATCTGCGACAGACGCATGGTAATTCAACCAACTTTGCCAGAAATAAGCCAAATCCAGTTTATTGCCGATAAGCGGCATTTTTACTGGAATATTGACCGCACTTTGTGCTTGTGTTGCCAAAGATGAGGTATTTGCCAGTGCTTCTAAATGGCAGGCAGCTTCGCCTTCCCAAGAAACAACGGTTGGTGCAATACCGAGAGCATAAGCTACGGCATCAAATAAACGCCCCGCAGATGATATAGGTGGGCAATTGAGTCTGCGTTCAATGGCATTGACTAGTATTTGCCAATTCGGTTCTGTACAGGTTTTAGTGAGAATTTCTTGCCACTGTGGCACAAATTGATGCAGGTGAGCCAGCCAGTTGCGCCAAGGTCGTTTAGCTGCAAGATCGCCTCCTGGCAGAGCCACAGCAGGCAGACCACCTAAATATTGACTATGCTGATAGTCAACGAGTAGGCATTCGCCTCCCCAAAGTTGTCCATTTTCCCCCATGCCGATACCGTCTAGTGCAAGACCAATTACAGGTTCATTACAATGATGTTCGGCCATCACACTGACAATATGAGCATGATGATGAAGTACTTCGATTGGTGTGATTTGTCGCTGTTCAGCAAGTTGTTTCCCGATAGAAGATGAAAAATAGCCAGGGTGAGCATCCACCGCGATAATGTCTGGTTTAAATTGGTAAATCTGCTGAAATAATGCAAGGTTTTCACTTAATTGTGACTGCACTTGTTCATTTGCCGTATCACCAATATGTTGGCTCAGTACGGCTTTATTGTGACGTAGTAAGCAGAATGTATTTTTTAGATCAGAACCCAATGCTAATACATTTTTTGTGCTTTGTGTTTCAAGTGATATTTCATCGGGCACATAGCCACGAGCACGGCGTAGCGTTTCTAATCCATCGAAGGCAACGCGAACAAGGCTATCATCAGCACGTTGTAGAATATCGCGATTATGACAAAGGTAAAAATCCGCTAAATCAGCTAATTGTTCCACCGCATGTTCATTTTTCAGTACGGGAGGTTGCCCACTTGCATTTGCAGAGGTCATCACGAGCGGACGATTAATCGCGCGTAATAACAAATGTTGTAATGGATTACTTGGAAGCATGACGCCGATTTCTTGCAAGTTAGGCGCAATATTATCAACAATATTGGGTACTTTATGTTTTGCTAGCAGTACAATCGGTGCAGCACTGCTGGTTAGCAATTCTGTTTCTTGAGAACTCAAATCCTGCAAAAACTGCAGATTAGGCACCATAATGGCTAATGGTTTTGTCGGTCGATGCTTCCGTTGACGTAATAAATCAACCGTCTTTTGATTATTCGCATCACAGGCCAGATGAAAACCGCCTAAGCCTTTAACCGCGACGATGTGACCTTGTTGCAATAAAAGTGCGGTTTGTTTTAGTGCGGTTTCATGAGTGGCGAGTGTCTCCTCTTGATCCTGCAACCAGATATGAGGGCCGCAGACCGAACAAGCGTTAGGTTGAGCATGAAAACGACGATCAGCGGGATTTTTGTATTCTTTTTCACATTGTGGACAAAGCGGAAAAACAGACATCGCCGTGTTTTTTCGGTCGTAAGGAATTGCCTTGATGATGGTAAAACGCGGACCACAATGGGTACAATTGGTAAAGGGGTAGTGATAACGTCGATTGTTGGGATCGAATAAGTCAGCTAAACAATGTGGACAGGTCGCCGCATCGGGAATAATTTGCGTGTCCATTTGATTGTTTTCGCTTTCCCGAATAGTAAAACCTGTTACTGCAGTTGCTTCTGGCCAATCAATGGCGCGCTGAGTAATATCGGTAATTTGCGCTAGCGGTGGGAGTTTGTTTTGCAGGTCGGACAAAAATTGCTCGAGTGCATCTACTGGTGGAGAGACAAAACGAACTAATACGCCTTGTCCATCATTATTGACATCTCCATTTAATCCATATTGATTTGCCAGAAGCCAAACAAAAGGGCGAAATCCCACGCCCTGAACTTTTCCTTTTATGCGTAATTCGATCCCTTGCATAACGCAATCCTGTTTATTTTTGATTGAGGCCAAGAAAATCGCCGACTTCGTGTTCTAGCTGGCTCATCGCAATTAAGGCTTCTTGCGTCTGTTTGGCTTCTTCTTCATCGATAATCGTCATGGCAAAACCCACATGTACGAGAACCCATTTGCCAACTAGAGGTTTTGGGTCATCCTGACAAATTAATGAAATATTAACTTCTCTTTTTACTCCGCAGACATCGACTACAGCAAGCTGTAATGCGCTGTCAGCTACTTGAATGATCTGTCCCGGAATACCTAAACACATAATCTGTCCTTAGTTAGAATGTTTATGAGATGAATTGTTTATTGTGAGGCAATAAACATATTGCGAAAAGGGAATTTTATCACGTAAGCATTTAAATTTGTATAGCGATATTTCAAATAGGACAATGTCTATTGTTGAAAACCCGTTCACATTTTTAACATAAAATTATTATGTTTCACTGTTATTTAACAGGGGTATCGCAGTAATAGAAAAACAATGTAAATCTTTTGATCTTAATCACAATTTTTTGAATTACTTCTTGAGCTTTACTTTTCGACAGGAGTATCCTTAGTCCTAGAGTGGTTATTGTAGAAACGTTATTTACATACAAGGAGGGGAATGTATGAATCGTTTTGTAATCGGTGATCCGAAGGATTGCATTGGATGCAACACCTGTATGGCCGCTTGTAGCGAAGTGCATAAAGCTTTCGGATTACAATCTTTTCCACGCTTACAAGTCATGCGTAATGATGATGTAACCGTGCCAATTCTCTGTCGTCATTGTGATGATTCACCATGTGCTACCGTGTGTCCTGTACACGCCATTACACATATTGATGACACCATTCAACTTAACGAAAGTCTCTGTATCGGTTGTAAACTTTGTGGTATTGCTTGCCCATTCGGTGCAATTACCCAACATGGTTCAGCACCGATTGACGCACCAACTTATTACGAAGGGTTCTCCTTCACTGATGCGGTAAAACGAGATATTCGTACTGCACCAGATAATACGGATTTACACAATATGCTGGCATGGCAACCTGGCGTGAAAGCCATTGCGGTGAAATGCGATCTTTGCTATTTCCGTGAAGATGGTCCGGCTTGTGTACAAACCTGTCCGACCAAAACGTTATTTATTATTAGTGATGAGAGTATCAAACAGGCTAACGAAAGAAAACGTGAAATGGCAATGGTTTCTTCGCCTGCTATCCCAAGATAATTAGTGTGTTTAACTTGTAATCAATGGAGTGATATTATGAGTTTACCAATCAATTTACTCATCACGACCCTGTTGATTTATGTCGTAGGTGCGTTTATTTCGCTCGCAGTGAGACGAAACGAACAACTTTCAATCAATATATCCGGCGTGACCGGTGTACTTGCTGGAGTGTTAGGTATTGTTGCCTGCATCCCCGTTCTGATCAGCAGCGACACAGTCGTTGATGTTTTCAAAACCCCATTTGAATTTGCCTCGTTCTCCATCCGCATTGACGGATTGGCAGCGTTTATGGTGTGCATCATTTCTTTATTAGTGATTGTGACCGCACTTTATTCTTTCTCTTATGTAAAAGAATACAAAGGTAAAGGCGCAGGTTCCATGGGTTTCTTTATGAATTTATTTATCGCTTCCATGGTTGCGTTAGTCACCAGCGATAATGCGTTCTACTTCCTTGTATTCTTTGAAATGATGTCATTGGCATCTTATTTCTTAGTGCTTACCGAACAAGATGACAATGCTGTAAATGCAGGCTTGCTTTATTTCTTTATTGCGCATGCCGGTTCGGTATTAATTATGATCGCCTTCTTCATTTTCTACTGCTATGCCGGTAGTTTTGAATTTAGCGCATTCCGTCAAACCACTTTACCGGCACCGCTTGCCTTTACCGCCTTTATTTTGGCATTTTTAGGTTTTGGCGCCAAAGCAGGGATGATTCCATTACACAGCTGGTTACCGAAAGCTCACCCAGCTGCGCCTTCTCATGCATCAGCGATGATGTCTGGTGTGATGGTTAAAATCGGTATCTTCGGGATCATTAAAGTGGGAGTTGATCTTCTCGGTTCAACCAATGTCTGGTATGGCGTTATCGTACTTGGTTTCGGTGCGGTATCCTCCGTACTCGGCGTACTTTATGCCTTGGCAGAACATGACATCAAAAAACTCTTGGCTTATCACACGGTAGAAAATATCGGTATCATTATGATGGGTGTGGGCGTCGGTATGATTGGTATCGCGACACATCATCCAGTGTTGGCAACCGTGGGCTTACTTGGTGGCTTATACCACTTACTTAACCATGCTGTATTCAAAGGCTTGTTATTCTTAGGTGCAGGTTCAGTAATGTATCGCTTGCATACTAAAGACATGGACTTAATGGGCGGCTTAGGCAAACTTATGCCTTACACTGCATTCTGTTTCTTAATCGGTACCATGGCGATTTCTGCATTGCCACCGTTTAACGGTTTTGTCAGTGAATGGTTTACTTATCAATCTTTATTCACCTTAAGCCAAAGTGATGATTTCGTCTTAAAACTTGCCGGCCCTATCGCCATCATTATGTTGGCATTGACTGGTGCGTTAGCGGCACTTTGTTTCGTGAAAGTGTACGGTATCAGCTTCGGTGGTGCACCACGTAGCGAAAAAGCAGCCAATGCACGTGAAGTGCCAAAACCAATGGTGATTGCCATGGCAGTGTTGGCGTTATGTTGTGTGTTATTAGGTGTGGGCGCATCTGTTGTGACCCCAATAATTGCGAAAATTTCGACCGCACTTGCTCATAGCGAACCGTTAATATTGGCTCAAAATGGCGTAGTGGTTGCACAAGCTGAACCGCATACTGCACTTTCAACACCAATGGTGACTATCATGTTATTGGCATTTTTCTTCTTGCCATTTAGTTTCTATGCGTTCACCAAAAATCAACGTTTATCCGATCGTGCAAAAGGCAATCCATGGGCTTGTGGTTATGCTTATGAACAAGATATGACTGCCTCAGCGGGTAGTTTCACTCGTCCGTTACGTACGATTTTCAAATCGCTTTATACCTTGCGTGAAGTGTTGGATCCTGCACCTTTAGGTGATAAAGGCATCCAAGCGGTAATTAAAGGCGCAACAAAAGCTGAACCTTTCTGGGAAGAAAAAATGACGATGCCGATCGCTCGTTTTATTCCTTGGTTAGGAACAAAAATCCAATGGTTGCAACAAGGTGACTTCCGTGTGTACTGCGTGTACTTCGTGATTGCCTTGGTGGCAATACTACTTTCCATTGCGTTGATGTAGGAGGTTGAAGATGATTACGTTACCTTCAGAAATTGCAACATCTGCCGGGATGTTTGTTTTTGCCATCGTGCAAGCCTTGATTTTGCTTGCCCTTGCACCGTTATTTTCCGGTATTTCACGTATGATCCGCGCTCGTATTCAATCTCGTCGCGGTCCTGGCGTGTTACAAGATTATCGCGATATTGCGAAATTAATGAAACGTCAAAACATTTGGCCTGACAATGCGGGTTGGGTTTCTAAAGTGATGCCTTATGTGCTAATCAGCACCGTGATGGTAGTCGCCATGAGCTTGCCTTTATTTACCCGTGTTGCACCATTTGGCGCTGGCAGTGATTTAATCACCGTGATTTACTTATTCGCCTTGTTCCGTTTCTTCTTTTCAATTGCGGGTTTGGATTCAAACAGCACATTCTCAAGTTTAGGGGCAAGTCGTGAAGTCACATTAGGTGTCTTGGTAGAGCCAATTCTCATGTTGGCATTCCTTGTCATTGCGTTAATTGCCGGTTCAACCAATTTTGCGGTTATCGGTAATGCACTTTCCGAAAACACTTGGCAATATCCAATTGCGACAGTGATTGCTATCGCTGCAGCATTCTTCGCCGTATTTATTGAAATGGGTAAAATTCCATTTGATTTGGCAGAAGCAGAACAAGAGTTACAAGAAGGTCCATTGACTGAATATTCTGGTCCAGCACTCGCCTTATTAAAAGTCGGCTTAAGCTTAAAATCTATGGTTGTAGCATCTATCTTTGTGAGTGTGTTGCTTCCTTTCGGTATCCCGACAGAGATGAGCTTAAGTGCGGTCATTTTAGGTGGTATTTTATTCTTCGTGAAATTATTAGTGGTGTTCGTATTGGCTTGTGTCTTTGAAAACACACTTTCTCGTACCCGCTTTATGTTAACAGGACGTTTAACCGTGGTCGGCTTCGGCATTTCTGTGTTGGCGTTTGTATTTTACTTCACTGGGTTGTAAGGAGGACAAATATGGAACGTTTAGCTCTGATTACAATCATTTTACCTTTCGTAGGAGCGTTTATTGTCGGTTTGAACAAAAAACATTTTGCTCAAATTGCCACAGTATTTGCTGCGCTTGCTACGCTGGGCACCTTGTTAGTCGCAGGACAATGGTTTGCCGATGGTCATCAAAGCGTCACTTATGACATCGTCGCTTTTGATAAAACCGCGATCTTTGGTGTAACGCTTGATGCAGTCAGTACATTAATTGCCTTTGCCGTTGTGGCCTTAGGTTTCTTAATCTGCTTATATTCTTGTGGTTACTTAACCGATAAAAACCGTGAACACCCACATAATGGGTTACCACGTTTTTATGCATTCTTGCTCATCTTTATCGGTGCCATGGCGGGCTTGGTGTATTCCTCAACTTTAGCAGGACAATTATTGTTCTTCGAAATTACTGGGGGATGTTCTTGGGCATTAATCAGTTATTACCAAACACCAAAAGCTCAAGCAGCCGCAATGAAAGCCTTGATTATCACCCACGTGGGGGCAATTGGGTTATATATTGCCGCAGCCTATTTATTCAGCCAATCAGGTACTTTCTCTATCACTGCGTTAGAACATTTAGATCCGAGTGCGAAAACCATCGTGTTATTCGGTGTGATGTTTGCCGCGTGGGGTAAATCTGCACAATTACCAATGCAAATTTGGTTGCCGAATGCGATGGAAGCACCAACACCGGTGAGTGCGTATTTGCACGCCGCATCAATGGTTAAAGTTGGGGTCTACATCTTCGCTCGTTCTGTTATGTCTGCTGGTGAGATTCCACATATTGTGGGTGAAGTCGGCATCATCATGGCGATGATTACCTTAATTTACGGCTTCTTAATGTACTTGCCACAAACTGACTTAAAACGTTTATTGGCGTATTCAACCATTACTCAACTTTCTTATATTTTCATTGGGATTTCTCTTGCTGCATTAGGTTCTAAATTGGCTTTTGTGGCAGCGATTAGCTACATCTTCAACCATGCTTTCGCGAAAAGCTTATTCTTCTTGGTTGCGGGTTCATTAAGTTATGCGACAGGAACTCGTTCTATGCCATTACTACAAGGCATTATGCGTACAATGCCAGTGGTAGGGGCTGGATTTGGCGTAGCCGCGTTAGCGATTGCCGGGGTACCACCGTTTAACGGATTCTTCAGTAAATATCCATTATTTGCGGCCGGATTTGAATTAGGCCATGAATATGGCTGGATTACTTGGTTAATGGTGCTTGCTTTAGTTGAATCTACCGCGACATTCGTATGGTTGTTGTATAAATTCGGACAATGTGTCATCGGTAAACCATCAGAAGCGGTTGCCAATGCACAACCTATACCATTCTCTATGCGTTTCGTGTTAGTTGTATTAATGGTGATGTCCGTGGTGTCCAGTTTTATCGCCGCATATTGGTTAGGTTTGGCTGGTTAGGTTAAGGAGGAATCTATGTTAATGATAAATGGACTTGCGTGTTTACTCATTATTACCTCTCTTTGCGTAATTATGGTTCGAACCGCCAAAAAAGCTGCGTTATTTTACAGTTTGCAATCATTGGTATTGGTATTACTGTTTGTTTATCTTGCTAATGAAATGCAAGCCCACGAACTTTACATGTGGTCAATTAGCGCATTTGTTACCAAAGTGGTTTTGGTGCCAGCAATTTTAATCTATGCGATGAAAAAAGTTGATGAAAGTCAAACTCCAGCTGGAATAAATGTCGCTTGGTTGATCCCGATCACAGCAGTGATAGTTACATTGTGCTACTTTGTAGTTGTCCCAATCGATTTGCCATTGGTTGCACATCTTAAACCGGCATTATCAGTGTCATTAAGTCACTTCTTATTAGGTTTAGTATGCATTGTTAGCCAACGCAATATCGTAAAACAAGTATTCGGTTATTGTTTGATGGAAAACGGTTCTCATCTCACATTAGCCTTATTGGCAAATAAAGCACCTGAGTTAGTGGAAATCGGAATTGCCACAGATGCTATCTTTGCCGTCATCATAATGGTGGTGTTGGTAAACAAAATTTACCGTACATTCCATTCATTAGATGCAAAACAACTTATGAGTTTGAAGGGGTAACGCTATGTATGAACAATGGATAATCGCGTTATTAATCGCACCTTTAGCAATATCACTTGCCAGTTTCGCTTGTGGCGTGACAAAAGCACGGACAATTTGTACCGCACTTCATGTTACAGGTTTGATTTTGATGTTAGCATTTGCCTTACAAATTATTAATGGCGTGCTAACTCAGGGGGAAATCAGTGCATTAAATAACTGGGTTTACATCGACAGTCTATCTGCTATTTTCTTAGGTCTCATTGCTATTGTCGGAACATTAGCCGGTATTTATTCTATCGGCTACATTGGTACGGAATATCGTGAAGGGCATCTTGATTTGAAAACATACTGCAATTATTACGGCTTTTTGCATTTGTTTTTCTTCACCATGATTATTTCTGTGATCACCAATAATGTGATTTTGATGTGGGCAGCCATTGAAGCAACTACATTAAGTTCTGCATTCTTGGTCGGTACATACAAACAAAAAACCTCTCTTGAGGCAGCATGGAAATACATCATTATTTGTTCAGTTGGGGTGGCGTTTGGATTGTATGGCACAATTTTAACGTTCTCTAATGGAACAAATCTTTTAGCTGATCCAAGCCAAGCTATTTTCTGGACAGAAATCAATCAACAGGCAGCGGGTTTGAATCCAATGCTCATGTATCTTGCTTTTGCCTTTATTTTGGTTGGGTTTGGTACTAAATGCGGTCTATTTCCAATGCATACTTGGTTGTCTGATGCACACAGTGAGGCACCAAGTCCAGTGAGTGCGATTCTATCAGCTGTATTATTGAATTGTGCCATGTTGGTGGTATTGCGTTATTACATCTTAGTTTCTAAAGCAGTTGGTTCTACATACCCGCAAACCTTATTGTTGGTATTTGGTTTACTCTCTGTATTAGTGGCGGCGTTGTTTATTATCGTCCAATTCGATATCAAACGTTTATTGGCATATTCTAGTATTGAAAACATGGGGTTAATTAGCTTTGCCTTTGGTTTAGGTGGTCCAATCGGTGTGTTTGCGGGGTTATTACATACCATCAACCATAGTTTAGCGAAAACCTTGTTATTCTGTGCTTCAGGTAACATATTATTAAAATATAAAACACGAGATATGAACCAAGTACGTGGTTTATGGCGTGTAGCACCAATGACGGCGGTGTTATTTGCTGGTGGTGCATTAGCACTAGGTGGTATTCCACCATTTAACGTGTTCGTCAGTGAATTCAGTATTGCTGTTGCCGGTATTTACGCAGGTAAAACTTGGTTAATGGTGTTCTGTTTAATTTTACTCACTATCGTGTTAGCTGGATTGTCTTTAATGGTATTAAAAACCGTATTAGGCAAACAACCGGATAATGTTGAAGTGGGGGATGTGAACAAAGTTTCACTCGTGGCGATGGCAATTTTATTGTTATTCATGTTTATTATGGGTATTCATATTGCCGAACCAATTTTGCAGTTATTAAAAAGTGCGGTCGGAATTGTACTCGGATCTGAACAAGTGTCTTTTGGTGAAATGTTAGTTTTACCTTGGCAAAGTTTAGCGCAATGATCGACAGGAGGGATAAATATATGGAATTAACTAAAAATACATCAGTCGATCCAGCCAAAATGATTGGCAAAAATTACATTGAAGCAGTCAATGCAAAATTTCCAAATACCATTTTGGATGAGGAGTGGTCAACACCAAATCAGGTTACCCTTACCATTAAAACCAATATGTTACCTGATGTTGTTGAATACCTTTATTATCAACATGAAGGTTGGTTACCGTTGGTATTCGGGAATGATGAGCGTTCAATTCATGGCAACTATGCAGTGTACTACGTGCTTTCCATGGAAGGGGAAGTGAAAACTTTTATCACCATTAAAGCCTTAGTTGATCCTGTGAGCTTAGAATTTCCGTCTGTGACACCAAAAGTCAAAGCGGCTGTTTGGGGCGAGCGTGAATTATTCGATATGTATGGTTTGAAAGCCGTCGGTTTACCAGACCAACGCCGCTTAGTGTTGCCAGATGATTGGCCGGATGATCTTTATCCATTACGTAAAGACTCCATGGATTACCGTTTACGTCCTGATCCGACAACCGCGACAGAAACATACGAATTTATTAACGAAAAAGGCGAAGCACGTATCGTTCCACTTGGCCCGTTACATATCACTTCCGATGAACCTGGACACTTCCGTTTGTTCGTGGATGGGGAAGATATCATTGATGCGGACTATCGTTTGTTCTATGTGCACCGTGGTATGGAAAAATTGGCGGAAACCCGTATGGATTACGACCAAGTTAACTTCCTGGCTGACCGTGTATGTGGGATTTGTGGCTTCACACATAGTGTGGCCTATGCCAATTCCGTCGAAAGTGCTTTAGGGATTCAAATTCCAAAACGCGCTGAATGGATTCGTGCGATTTTATTAGAAGTAGAACGTTTACACAGTCACTTATTAAACTTAGGTCTATCTAGTCACTTTACCGGCTTTGATACTGGCTTTATGCAATTCTTCCGCGTTCGTGAGAAATCTATGACCTTGGCAGAAGTGCTAACCGGTGCACGTAAAACCTATGGTATTAACCTTATCGGTGGTGTGCGTCGCGACATGTTGAAACATCAACGTGAGCAATGTATCAAACTTATCGGCGAAATGCGTGAAGAACTTAAAACCTTAACCGATATTTTATTAAATACACCGAATATGGAACAACGTACGGTGGGTGTCGGTGTCTTGGCAAAAGATATCGCTCGTGACTTTAGCCCGGTTGGGCCAATGATTCGTGGTTCTGGCTTTGCGCGAGATGTGCGTAAAGTACATCCATTCTCTGGTTATGGCGATATTCCTTTCAATCTCTTCACTGAAGCCAATGGTGACGTGTTATCTCGTGTGAAAGTGCGGATTAATGAAGTGTTTGAATCCATGAATATCATCGATTACATGGTGGACAATTTGCCAAGTGGCGAAATCTTAAAAGAAGGTTTCAATTATACCCCTGGACGTTTTGCTTTAGGGATTACTGAGGCACCACGTGGCGAAGATATTCACTGGTCAATGCTAGGAGACAACCAAAAACTTTTCCGTTGGCGTTGTCGTGCTGCCACTTATGCTAACTGGCCAACCTTGCGCTATATGTTGCGTGGCAATACAGTGTCTGATGCGCCACTTATTATTGGTAGTCTTGACCCTTGCTATTCTTGTACCGACCGTGTCACCGTGGTGGATGTGCGTAAACGCAAAGCGAAAACCGTAGATTATAAAGAGATTGAACGCTACGGTATCGAACGTAAAAATTCACCATTGAAATAGGGGAGGCGGAAAATGTTTAAATTACTAAAAACGGTATTTAAAGCAGGTGATGTCACCACCAAATATCCGTTCAAACCTTATGAAGTCGATGATGATTTTAGAGGAAAACCAGAACTTAATTCTGATCAATGTATTGTCTGCGCGGCTTGTACCATTGCCTGTCCAGCCAATGCATTAACGATGAGAACGGATCCCGTTACAGGCGAACGTACATGGTCGTTATTCCTTGGTCGTTGTATTTTCTGCGGTCGTTGCGAGGAGGTTTGTCCAACTAAGGCGATTCGATTATCGCAAGATTTTGAATTATCAGTGACCAATAAACAGGATCTTTTCCAAGAAACGACCTTTGCGACAGTCGCTTGTCAGGAATGTGGTAAACCGTTTATTTCTTATAAAGAACTGAATTACACCATTGATTTATTCAAACAAACTTTGGATAAACCTGAATTAGTGAA
>CAKAQT010000004.1:0-19409 GCA_916720325.1 Parahaemophilus parainfluenzae | reverse complement strand
AAAGCGGCTTGGCCATGAACGAAGATAGGCACATCAGCCCCGAGTTTTAGCCCAAGTTCGGCAAGTTCATCAATGGATAGATGGGTTTGCCATAAATAGTTCAAAGCAAGCAGAGTCGTTGCGGCATTGGATGAGCCGCCGCCAATCCCACCGCCCATTGGCAGAATTTTATCTAAATGAATTGTCGCGCCGAGTGTACAGCCTGTTTTTTCTTGTAGGAGTGTCGCTGCACGATAGATTAAGTTTTGTTCTAGAGGTAAGCCTGGAATTTCAGGAGAGATGCGGATTTGTTTATCTTGGCAAATATCAATAGTGAGCCAATCGCCGAAATCAAGAAATTGGAAAAGGGTTTGTAATTCGTGGTAGCCGTTTGGCAGTTTACCGTTTATATAGAGAAATAAATTGAGTTTTGCGGGGCTTGGAAAGCGGTTAGGCTTTCCAAGAGAAGTTGAAAGTGCGGTCGAAAAGTGATGTGTTTTCATTAGAACGCCCATTCATCCACACGAATTTTTAGGGTTTGTGATGTACTTTTATTCTTTAATAGAATATTTTCAGGCATCGAATTATCCGGATGGTAGCTCAGATAATCGGCTGTCCACATCGAGCCATCAAGTGGGTAGCTAAATTCGGATAAAAGATGATTCGTTCCAACTTGGTAATCTGCGTTATCCGCTGGCTGACCTTTTAACCAATAAGATAAATGCTCTAATGGCACATCCATTCCGATGATTTCGCGTAACAATAATTTGGCGTTTTTATCCGATTGTTGGTTGCCTTTATTATCTGAAATGGTCATGCCATTTGGATGCATTTCCATGGTTAGCGTTGTTTTGCTGATCAGAGAATAAAGTTTTAACTTATAGGCTTTCGGGTTTTGATATTGCCATTCAAAGCGACTAGAAAAACGCTCTTGTGGACTGATGTAACCAATTTGTCCTTTTGTGCTATAAGATTGAATTTGTTTGATTTTTTTGAGGTGCTGTTGCCACGTAATATCGTTTTTATCGATATGTTGAACATCTGTTGGGCGCTCTGCATCAAGAGTACAAGCGGATAAGATCACACTTGCAAATACAGGTGCTAGAAGAGATTTTAATAATTTCATAACAAAATATTTACTAAAAAATTGCACATATTGTAAGGGTTAGTTTACTTTTAGTAAAGCTGGATTAAGCATTTAAGCGTGTTTTCTCCGCTTTCACCGCGGCAATTCTTCGACGCGTTAACTCATCTCGAATACCTTGTTTTTCAAAACCATCTGCAATGACTTGCTGTACATCAACAGCAAGAGCAGCTTGGTAGAGAGATTTGAGATAATCAATTTGCGGGTATTCTTTATTTTCAAATCCAGTTCGCCCGCGAGTATCAGATAAACATACCAATAAAAATTCCTCAAATCGCTGAGGCTTGCGCCAAACATCAAAAGTATTAAAGAGTTTCACTACTGTTTCTGGGCGAAGTTCTAATGCTTTGTGTGCATGTGTGTGATATTCGCAAGTTAATTCAGCTAATTCTTGAAGATAATTAGGGACTCTAAGACGTTTGCATAATGAACGAGTCGGTTTAATCCCCGCTTTTTCATGTCCATGATGACTAGGCCACATTTCTTTTGGTGTAAGGGCTTTTCCAAGATCATGACAAATCGCAGCAAAACGAACCGCACTTTTATTCAAATTGGTATTTTCTGTGAGTTTAACGGCTTGTTGCAATACGAGCATGGTATGAATAAAGCTGTCAATTTCAGGATGGTATTTGGCTGGGTTCGGTACACCGTCTAAGGCGGAAATTTCAGGGAAAAGTACTTTGAGTGCGCCGACTTGATGTAGCGTTTCAAAATAAATTTCAGGATGCGGTTCGTTTAATGCTTTTTCTGTTTCCATCCAAACTCGCTCAGCCGTTAGGTGGGCGAGTTCGCCTTGTTCAGTAAGTTCAGCCATTAATTTAAGGGTTTCTTCGGCAATAGAGAAACCTAAATGATGAAAGCGAGCAGCGAAGCGTGCGACACGTAATACACGAAGTGGGTCTTCAGCAAAAGCGAGGGAAATATGACGTAAAATACGTTGATGAATATCTTCTACGCCATGATAAGGATCGTGCAGTTTGCCATCTTTGTCTTGGGCAATGGCATTAATGGTGAGATCTCGACGAATTAAATCCTGTTCAAGTGTAATATCATCTGAAAAATCACAAATAAATCCAGTGTAGCCTTTGCCTGATTTTCGTTCTGTACGGGCAAGTGCGTATTCTTCATGGTTTTCAGGATTGAGAAAAACAGGGAAGTCTTTGCCAACTTGTTGGTAACCTTGAGCCAGCAACATTTCTGGTGTAGCGCCCACGACGACCCAGTCACGATCTTTTACTGGTAAACCTAAAAGTTGATCGCGTACAGCACCGCCGACAAGATAAATGTCCATTTTACTCTCCCATCAATATATAAAGAAAAGGTAGGCAAATGCCTACCTCAACGATGAATCATTACCAGCTATCACGGCGTTTACGTCTTGGTAAAATGTGAGGTAATACAAGACCGATTAACAAACCTACGCCTAACACAGAACCACCATAAATAAACCATTGAATTGCAATTTCGCGTTTATTAGCATCAAGCATCGCTTCTAGATCACGATTTTTATTTTTCGTCATTTCTAATTCACGTTTAAGTTGTGAATTTTGCTCAAGCAATTCGCTGCTTTGTTGTTCAGCTTGTTTACTACGGCGTTGAATTTCGTTTGTACGTTGTTGCCAATCTGAATCGACGCGATTCAGTTTTAACGTTAATTCTTGTACCTGTGCTTTTAATTTTGGATTTTCTTCACGGCTACTTGGTGTAGTACTTAGTTCAGAAGTTAAAATCCAAGCTTCACGATTTTTATTATCACGAATTAGGGTGTATTTTCCTTGTTGTTCCAAGACGGTTACCGCTTCGCCAGATTGGATAGCACCTGCGATCTTAAATTGATCACCCGCACCACGGCGTAAATAGGTGTTCAGATTTTCTGTCACATATTGCGTTTCAGCTTGTACTGTTCCAATGGTTGATCCCAATAGAACACAAGAAAATAAAAGTTTGCTCACTTTTGACATAATACTTCCTAGATTCATGAAGGAAGTGCGGTCAGAAAATACAATGAAAAATAACCGCACTTTTAATAATTATACTAGTGGAAAATCGCGCGAAGGATGTAGAAAATCACAATCGCAAAGAATGCACCAGCAGGCAACGTTACAACCCATGAACTAATGATGTTACGGATAACTGTCAAGTTAAGCGCCGCAATACCACGTGCGAAACCGATACCTAAGATTGCGCCCACTAAAGTTTGTGTCGTGGAGATTGGTAAACCTGTACCCGATGCGACAACAACAGTCATCGCAGTTGCAAATTGTGCGGCAAAACCACGGCTAGGGGTTAAATCGGTAATACCCGATCCTACGGTTGCCATTACTTTTTGTCCCATTGCGATAAGACCAACGGCGATACCTAATGCACCTAAAGGTAAAATCCACCAGGCTAAATCACCACCACTCAGGATTTTCCCGCCATTTTGCACGATTGATACCACAGAAGAAAGCGGACCAATTGCGTTAGCTACGTCATTAGACCCATGTGCGAATGCCATTGCACAAGCGGTTAGAAGCATTAAGATACTAAAAATCTTTTCAACCGATCCGAATGATCCTTTTCTTGCTTTTGCAGTAAATGCTTTGCTGCGGAAGTAGAAATGGCAGAAAATCATACCAACAACGCTGATAAGCAATGAAATAAAGAGGGTTTCATTGTTAGAAAGATTTAAACCAACGTGTTTTAACCCTTTCGCCATGGTCACGATACAAAGTACGAATACGGTAATCGCCATGTAGTAAGGAGCATATTTTTGTGCGTTTTTCAGTGGTTCTTCGGTATCGAAAATGAGTTTCTGGATACTGGCAAAGATGGTATAAGCTAAAAGTCCTGCGATCACGGGGGTGATAAACCAACTTCCAACGATCCCACCGATAGTAGACCAGTCAACAGAACTTGGGCCAATCGTAATACAAGCAAAACCAATTAAAGCTCCGATGATGGTGTGAGTACCAGAAACAGGCCAACCCATTTTTGTGGCGATAAATAACCAAGCACCTGATGCAAAGAGAGTAGAAAGCATCCCTAATGCCAATACATCTGGCATCTCGACAAATTGAGAGGGATCGATCACACCACTTTTGATGGTTTCTGTTACTTCACCGCCGGCTAAATAAGCCCCGGCAGATTCAAAAATGAGGGCAATAATAATGGCTTGTTTAGCTGTAATGGTACCCGAACCAACTGAGGTGCCCATTGAGTTTGATACGTCGTTGGCACCAATACCAAATGCCATAAAAAAACCGAATACCGCGGTAATTAAGACTAACCACGAACCGTATGCATTAATAATTTCCATAGTGATTTCCTATGTTGTAGTTAATGTCGTCAAAATTAGGAACGGGCTAGCATCAATTCAATGCGAGATCCAACACGTTGAGCTTGATCGGCTAATACGCCTACCCATTCGATGATTTTATATAAGAACATCACATCAATAGGGTTATAACGACTTTCAATCGTGTAGAGCATTTTACGCAATTTAATTTGCATTTGATCCGTATCGTCTTCAATGCTGTCTAGCTCTTGAATCATATGGTTCACTAACTTTAATTCACGGCCTTTAAAACCGGTTTCAAGTAGTTTATCCATTTCTTCAATCACTAAATGAGCTTGATGAATAGAATCTAAACTACGTTTCACATAGTGCAAAAATTCTTCCTGCATTTCTTCAGGAATACCAAATTGGCGACCAATCATACGACCAGCAATATCTTTTGCATAGTTAGCTAATTTGTCTTGTTGGGTAACTAACTCAAGTAAATCGGTACGATCAATGGGTAAAAATAAACCGCGAGGCAATTTCAAACGGATTTCGCGTTTTAAACTATCTGCTTCACGTTCACATTGAGAAATATCTAGACGTGTTTTTTCTGCATCATCCCATTGTTTTACAAAGGTATGTTGGAAGAATGGAATTAATAAATCACAACATTCAGTCACTTTGTCAGAATGTTTCTGCAGTGGTTTTAAAGGAGAATGGGCAAATAATCCGAGAATATTATTCATTGCCATAGGTGTTTTACTCCATAACAAGGGTTAAAATTTCGGTTGCATATTACCTGATTTTATAAGGAAATACACGAAAAAGATCTTGATTTGTATAAAATTATCTGTATATTTAAACAGTTAAAAATGATAAGGAAAAATAAAATGAGTAATGAAGTTGAATTAAAGCTTGCAGTTACCTCTGATGCTTTCGATACCTTAAAAACACATCTCAATCAATTCAAAATCTTAGAACAAAATACTGTCTTCTTAGGAAATACCTATTTCGATTATCCCGATCATTTTTTGGCTAAACAAAAAATGGGATTGCGTGTCCGTCAGGAAAATAATGATTTTACCCTCACTTTAAAAACAGACGGAAAAGTGGTTGGCGGATTGCATAGCCGTCCAGAATACAATTTATCTATACCTGATAATTCAGTACCTACAACAGCACAATTAACGTCATTGTATCCATTTGAAAATTTGCCTTCCGCTACATTGCAACCGATTTTCTCAACAGATTTTAACCGCACTTTTTGGTTAATTGCGTTTGGAGCATCAAAAATTGAAGTAGCTTTTGATCAAGGGAAAATTTTATCAGGGGAAAAACCACAGCCTATTTGTGAAATTGAATTCGAATTAAAAGAAGGGCTCGTTTCAGATCTTTTCCATTTTGTCTCACTTTTACCTTTTGAACAGGATGTTTATTTTAGTTCAGCAAGCAAAGCAAAACGAGGCTATCAATTAGGTAGCAAACCACTGCTGATTGATTGGTTAAATAAATGGCGTGATTTCTTAAAAGAGGAAAGAGAGGGAAGTGCGGTAGATTCTCGCGAACAATTAAGTGCTGTCATGAAAATGGAACAGCAATTAATTGAAGAAACGCTTTCATTCCCAACAGATGTGTTTGCTTTCGATTTTATGAAAACCGTTGAACGTGTGGGCGCATTTTTCAATCTTTATCATTATTATGATGACAACAAAACCTTGTTTGAAAAACTGGAAGGAAGTCAATCAGCTGAGTTATTAGCAAGTAATCAATTTTTCCTTAATGAAATAAAACGCTTGATTACCTTTCATAGTGAAACAAAAGATAATGCTCAAACCATTGAGAAGTTAAAAGTATTACTAAAGAGTCGTGCGTATTTTGAAAGAATGCTTGGCTTAATGATGTTGATGGCGTAAAACGGGTTCTCTAAAGGATAGTAAAAATGGCAAAAGCTCCTAAAACCGCTTATGTATGTAATGATTGTGGCGCTGAATTTTCGCGATGGCAAGGGCAATGTTCTGCCTGTAAAGCGTGGAATACGATTAGTGAAGTGCGGTTAATTTCAGCCTCAAATTCCACAAAAAATGATCGTTTTAGTGGGTATGCAGGAGAAACTCGCGCAAAAATCCAAACGCTTTCTGAAATTAGCTTACAAGAAACACCGCGTTTCACCAGTGGATTTAAAGAATTAGATCGCGTGCTAGGTGGCGGGATCGTGCCAGGGAGTGCTATTTTAATTGGTGGGCATCCTGGTGCGGGTAAAAGTACCTTGTTACTTCAAGTAATGTGCGGATTAGCGAAAAATATGACCGCACTTTATGTGACAGGGGAAGAGTCACTTCAACAAGTCGCCATGCGAGCTAATCGCTTGAATCTGCCGACAGATAAATTAAATATGTTATCTGAAACATCGGTTGAGCAAATTTGTAATCTGGCGGATCAGCTGAAACCTCAAATTATTGTAGTAGACTCGATCCAGGTTATGCATCTTTCGGATATTCAATCTTCTCCAGGAAGTGTGGCACAAGTGCGTGAATGTGCCTCTTTCCTTACTCGTTATGCGAAAACTCGACAGGTCGCTATCATTATGGTTGGACACGTCACGAAAGATGGCACCCTTGCCGGTCCAAAAGTATTGGAACATGCCATTGACTGTTCTTTATTGTTAGAAGGGGAGGCAGATTCCCGTTTCCGTACGTTACGTAGCCACAAAAACCGTTTTGGTGCGGTGAATGAGCTGGGTGTATTTGGTATGACTGAGCAAGGTTTGCGCGAGGTGAAAAATCCATCAGCAATTTTCTTAAGTCGAGGCGATGAACAAACACCAGGTAGTTCGGTCATGGTACTTTGGGAAGGCACTCGTCCGCTTTTAGTGGAAATTCAAGCCTTGGTGGATCATTCCATGCTTGCAAATCCGCGTCGTGTGGCGGTGGGGTTAGAGCAAAATCGTTTAGCCTTATTGCTTGCGGTATTGCATCGCCATGGTGGATTACAAATGTCGGATCAAGATGTTTTTGTGAATGTCGTTGGCGGTGTAAAAGTCGGGGAAACCGGGGCAGATCTTGCGTTATTACTCGCATTAATTTCGAGTTTCCGTAATCGCCCGTTACCACAAGATTTAGTTGTCTTTGGTGAAGTAGGGTTAGCGGGTGAAATTCGCCCGGTGACCAGTGGTCAAGAACGTATTAGTGAAGCGGCAAAACATGGATTTAAACGTGCGATTGTGCCTTTCGCCAATAAGCCGAAAAGTGCGGTCGAAAATATGGAAGTTTTTACGGTGAAAAAACTCGCTGATGCACTTGCCATTTTGGATAATTTCTAAAAAAACGTTGTCCTATTGTTGTCTGATTACTGAAAGTTTTTGATAAATTAGATAGAATATGCGCCGTACATAAGGAAAGGTTATGGAAAAGAAATTAAATAAAGCGTTGGATAGCATTGATATCAAAATCTTAAATGAATTACAACGCAACGGTAAAATCTCTAATATCGATTTATCAAAGAAAGTTGGGTTATCGCCAACGCCTTGTTTAGAAAGGGTAAAACGCCTAGAAAAACAAGGTGTAATTATGGGCTATCGTGCACTACTAAATCCTGAATTACTGGATGCCCCTTTATTGGTGATCGTTGAAATCACTCTTGTGCGTGGTAAACCGGATGTTTTCGAAGAGTTTAATGCCGCGATTCAAGCACTTGATGAAATTCTCGAATGTCATTTGGTATCAGGTGATTTCGATTATTTACTCAAAACACGTGTAGCAGATATGGCGGCATATCGAAAATTATTAGGTACCACATTATTGCGCTTACCCGGTGTGAATGACACCCGAACTTATGTCGTCATGGAAGAAGTGAAACAAACTAATTATCTCGTACTAAAATAAAAATGATTAAACGAATTACAAAACGATTTACACCGAAACAATATTTAGCAGAATTATTACTCGGATTGACCGCACTTTTAGGTTTATATTTAATCGTGGCATGGTCAAGCTATACGCCATTAGATAACTCTTGGTCTACAGCAAGTTTTCAAACTGAAACCATCAATAAAGCCGGTGCTTTTGGTGCTTGGCTAATTGATGCGTTTTTTGTTTTTCTCGGCTATGTCGGTCATCTCATTCCATTTGTCATTTTTATCGTACCGATTTATTTACTGAAAACCAAAGCGGTTCATTCTCTCTCGGCAACCCGTATTGCATTACGTTCCTTTGGCTTTATTGCTCTCATCGTTGGCTTAACCATGATGGCAACGTTACTGCTTTCAAATACGAACTACTATTTAGCTGGCGGCGTGTTTGGTGGCAGCTTAGTGGTGAATTTATATCCTACACTCGGTAAGTTTGGCTGTATTTTAGTGGGCTTTATCTGTGCAGTTGTAGGCTTTATTTTCTGTTCCGGTGCATCATTAATTCGTTTAATTGTGAAATTCTATCATTGGTTAACGATGAAAAATCAACCGGCAGAAGAAGAGCAGGCAGAGCATACTTCTGTGGATGATCTTGAACAAATTGTGATTGAAGCACCTCAACAACTTGCTTTTTCAGATTCTCAATTGGAAACTGAATCTACAGAAAATGAGAAAGAGGAGGCGACTGAGAATACCTTTGTTAAGCCTGAACAGCTAATTAATATCAGTGGGTTATCCTCACCGAGTGCTTCAGAGCCTGCAGATGTTGAAAAATTAGAAGATAAGTTTAAAGGCTTCACCGTTGAATCTGAAAATTTACCGAATGTATCTATTTCAGCTACTTCTTCCGTTGAATTACCAACAAAAGAAGATTTTTCAGCTACATGGAAAAATCCGCAAGTGAATCATCAAAGTTCGGATGAGTCAGATGACATTTTTGAAGAAAATGTGATGCCAAAAGTGTCACTTAAAACACCTGAAAATACAACCGCACTTTATCCAACTTATGATGAACCTTTAGAATCAGAAAATGATGGTTTAGAAGATGAATTAGCACGTCAGTTTGCCGCACAAGAGCAAGCGCGTTTGCAAGAAATGGAAGTGCGTGCAAAAGCCTCAAATGCTGAAGATGCATTAAAAGTGATCTTGAATGAGCCGACAGTTTCACCAGTTAAAGAGCGTGAAATTCATATTGAGAATGCAACTGAAACAACCTATAAGCCGTATTCTGATACGCTTATTCACCCAGCATTCCAACAACCAACGAATAAACGTGAAAAACCAACGACGCCATTGCCAAGTTTAGATTTACTTGAGCATCGTCCAACGCAGGCTCAAGACATTACGCGTGAAGAAATTTTAGACACATCCGCACGCATAGAACAACAATTAAAGAATTTTAATGTCAAAGCAACGGTACAAGATGTGTTAGTTGGCCCAGTGGTGACTCGTTATGAGCTTGAATTACAACCGGGTGTAAAAGCATCAAAAGTAACCAGTATTGATACCGATTTAGCTCGTGCGTTGATGTTCCGCGCGATCCGTGTGGCAGAAGTGATTCCAGGTAAACCTTATATTGGTATTGAAACACCGAATGCTCACCGTCAAATGGTGCCATTACGTGATGTGCTCGATAGCAACGAATTCCGTTCATCAACATCATTGCTTTCAATGGCTTTGGGTAAAGATATTAGCGGAAAACCTGTTGTGGTTGATTTGGCTAAAATGCCTCACTTGCTTGTTGCAGGTTCAACAGGCTCGGGTAAGTCTGTTGGTGTGAATACCATGATTTTAAGTTTGCTTTTCCGTGTGACACCGGATGAAGTGAAATTTATTATGATTGACCCGAAAGTGGTTGAGCTTTCTATTTATAACGATATCCCACACTTACTTACCCCAGTAGTGACGGATATGAAGAAAGCCGCAAATGCACTGCGTTGGTGCGTAGAAGAAATGGAACGTCGCTATCAATTATTGTCAGCCTTACGTGTGCGTAACATTGAAGGGTATAACGAAAAAATTGAAGAATATGAAAAACTCAATATGCCAATTCCAAACCCAATTTGGAAGCCTGGCGATACAATGGATAAGATGCCGCCTCCATTAGAAAAATTGAGTTATATTGTCGTGATCGTTGATGAGTTTGCGGACTTAATGATGGTTGCAGGTAAACAAATTGAAGAGTTAATTGCGCGCTTAGCACAAAAAGCTCGTGCAATTGGTATTCACTTGATTTTAGCAACACAACGCCCGTCAGTAGATGTGATCACAGGTTTGATTAAGGCTAATATTCCAAGTCGCATCGCCTTTACTGTAGCAAGTAAAATTGACTCTAGAACGATTCTGGATCAGGGCGGTGCAGAGGCCTTATTGGGTCGTGGTGACATGTTATATTCAGGTCAAGGTTCTTCGGATCTCGTTCGTGTACATGGTGCCTTTATGAGTGATGATGAGGTGGCGCGTGTGGCAGACGATTGGCGTGCACGTGGTAAACCGAATTATATTGATGGCATTTTAGATGGTGCGGACGATGAAGACTCAGGTGAGAAATCAACGACAAGTAGTGGCGATCTTGATGCATTATTTGATGACGTTGTTGAGTTTGTCTTAAGCACAGGCAATACATCAACTTCTTATGTTCAACGTAAATTTAGTGTTGGGTTTAACCGAGCAGCTCGAATTATGGATCAGCTTGAAGAACAAGGTATTTTAGGCCCAATGAAAAATGGAAAACGAGAAATTTTAGCTCGACGTTCCGAATATTAATTCTCTTAAGTTTCACTTTACAAAAAGGAAAGTAGAATGAAAAAAACATTATTAAAAATGACCGCACTTACAGCACTTTTAAGCGCAAGTAGTTTTGCTTTTGCCGATGCGGCAGATGAGCTGCAAAATCGCTTAAATCAAGTGACAGTATTGAGTGCTGATTTCTCTCAAACCGTGACTTCTGTTGGTGGTAAAAATGTTCAACAAGGAAGTGGAAAACTTCAAATTAAACGTCCAAATCTTTTCCGTATGGATACCAAATCACCACAAGAAACACAAATTATTGCAGATGGTAAAACCCTTTGGTATTACGATCCATTCGTGCAACAAGTGACCGCTCAATGGGTGAAGGACGCGGTAAATAATACCCCTTTCGTGCTTTTAACCAGTAACGATAAAAGCCACTGGAATCAGTATTCAGTGACGCAGAATGCAGATACCTTTGTGCTAAAACCAAAGGCAAAAAATAGCAATATTAAACAGTTTGATATTCGTGTAGATGCGAATGGTGTATTAAAGAATTTCAGTACCACCGAGAAAGATGGTCAAACCAATCTTTATGTGTTGCGCAACATTACAAACCAAACCTTAGCTGATAGCTTATTCCAATTTAGCGTACCGAAAGGCGTGGAATTGGATGACCAACGTAAAGGTAAAAAATAATCCATAAGGTGTGAATGATAATCTTCACACCTTTTGCTTATTAAGGAAAGAATATGTCTAATCTTAATTTTGATTTTGCTGAAAATGACTTTCGCCCTTTAGCTGCCCGTATGCGTCCAACTAATTTGGAACAATATTATGGGCAGACGCATTTAATTGGGGAAGGAAAGCCGCTTCGTAAAGCAATTCAAGCTGGGCATGTTCATTCTATGATTCTGTGGGGACCGCCGGGTACAGGTAAAACAACACTGGCGGAAATTATTGCTCATCGCATCAATGCAGAAGTTGAACGAATTTCAGCGGTAACAAGCGGCGTGAAAGAAATTCGAGAATCAATTGAAAGAGCTAAACAAAATCGACTTGCAGATCGCCAAACGATTTTATTTGTGGATGAAGTGCATCGCTTTAACAAAAGCCAACAAGATGCGTTTTTGCCACATATTGAAGATGGTACGATTATTTTTATTGGTGCGACAACAGAAAATCCTTCCTTTGAATTAAATAATGCCTTACTTTCTCGTGCGAGAGTTTATTTACTTAAGTCATTGACAGTGGCTGAAATCGAACAAGTTTTACAACAGGCGATTTCTGATCCTGAGCGAGGATTAGGTAAAGAGCGGTTAGTTTTAGAAGAGAATTTGCTACAGGTATTAGCCGAATATGTGAATGGTGATGCGCGCCTGGCTTTAAACTGCCTTGAATTGATGGTGGACATGGCTCCTGAAACAGAAAACGGTAAAAAATTAGACCGCACTTTGTTGAAAGAAGTATTAGGTGAACGACAAGCGCGTTTTGATAAGCAAGGTGATCGCTTCTATGATTTGATTTCTGCTTTACATAAATCCATTCGTGGCTCAGCAGCGGATGCGGCACTTTATTGGTATGCACGAATTATCACTGCAGGAGGCGATCCTCTTTATGTTGCACGACGTTTATTAGCTATCGCTTCAGAAGATGTGGGTAATGCTGATCCAAGAGCAATGCAAGTAGCTCTCGCCGCTTGGGATTGTTTTACGAGAGTGGGTGCCTATGAAGGAGAGCGAGCTATTGCGCAAGCCATTATTTATTTGGCCGTAGCGCCGAAGAGTAATGCGGTTTACAACGCATTTAATATGGCAAAACAACATGCAAAAGAGTTTCCTGATTTTGATGTGCCGCCTCATTTACGTAATGCGCCAACGGCTTTAATGAAAGAATTAGGCTATGGTGCTGAATATCGTTATGCACATGATGAGCCAAATGCTTATGCTGCAGGGGAAAATTACTTCCCTCCGGAACTGAAAGATACGCAGTATTATTTCCCAACTAACCGTGGTATGGAAATTCAAATTAAAGAAAAGCTTGAGCGTTTACAAGAGCAAGATAAAAACGCGTCAAAAAAACGCTATAAATAGTTTTTTCTAAAATGGTAAATATAAAAAAGTGCGGTCAATTTGACCGCACTTTTTGTTATCACTTAAAAGCGCATTATTTTGCTGCTTTTAACTCTTGGTAATACTGTTCATAATATTGAATCGCATCACCTACATCATCTTGCCAGTAGCTTTTTTGAAGAATTTCTGCTGGTGGATAGATTGATGGATCTTCAGTGATTTCTTTTGGAAGCACTTTTTTCGCTTCTAGGTTAGCTGTTGGGTAACCGATCGCTAAAGTCAATTTTTCCGCTGCTTTTGCACCTAATAAGTAGTTAATTAACTTGTGTGCACCATCTGGGTTTTTAGAGGTTTTAGGAATCGCTAAAGTATCAACCCAAAGAACAGGACCTTCTTTTGGGAACACCATATTTAATGGCGCTTGTTCTTTTTTCGCGATACGTACAGAACCATTCCATAACTGACCTAATTCTACTTCACCAGAGATGAAAGAGTTTGCAGGGTTATCAGAATTGAAAGAAAGTACGTTTGGACGTAATTTCAATAACTCTTCATAAGCTTGCTTGATAATTGCTGGATCTTTGGTGTTTGGATCTTGACCAATTTTTAATAACGCAATGTTGAATACTTCACGCGCATCATCCAATAATTGGATTTTGTTTGCATATTCAGGTTTCCAGAAATCGCCCCAAGAAGTGAAGTCAGAACCTTTATAGGTATTGGTATTAAATGCAATACCTGGCGCACCTAACAACTGAGGAAGTGAGTATTTATTGCCTTTGTCATAAGGTTTGTTGAGCCAATCAGGGTCTAATTCTTTGATAACAGGTAATTTACTGTGATCTAATTCTTGTAGCATGCCTTCGCGTGCCATTTTAGATACGAAGTAGTTAGATGGCGCAATAACATCATAACCGCCTGCATCACCTTGGGTTTTCATTTTGGCGTACATTGTCTCATTGGATTCAAGACTTGCTACGATAACTTTGATACCAGTTTCTTTTGTGAAGTCATCTAAAAGACCATCTGGTACGTATTCAGTCCAAGTATATAAGTACACAGTATCATTTGCTGGAGCCTGTGCTTTTGTTGCATCAGACTTGGCTTCTTTGTCGTTACAAGCAGTTAATGTAGCGGCAACTAAACCGGCAGTAAGCAAACCTGCAAATTTTTTCATTTTTCTTTGTTCTCCGTAAAAGAGGGGTAAAAAACCACCTGCATTAATGCAGGTATAAAAAAACGCCTTGATTGTGCGTCAAGGCGTATTTTATTTGATCTTAAAAGATTTGTGAAACCTTTTTATATCAATGTTTAATGATTATTTTTGCGTGTAACTAATTGACTTAAAATTACTAATCCTAATGAAAGCACGATCATAATCGTTGCTAATGCGTTCACTTCCGGAGTTACCCCTGTTTTTACAAGAGAGAAGATACGCAATGGTAGGATTTCATAGCTTACACCACTTACGAAAGAGGATACAACAACATCATCTAATGAAATAGTAAAGCTTAATAACCAACCTGATACCACTGCAGGTAAAGCAAGTGGTAGGATAATTTTACGCAAAATAGTGACTTCGCTCGCACCTAAATCTTTCGCTGCTTCAAGCATTCTTGCATCAAAGCCATTTAAACGCGAGAAAATCGTTACGGTAACATAAGGTAAACAGAATGTTACGTGCGCCAATAATAATGACCAGAAACCAAGCGAAATCCCTACAACCATGAATAAGGCAAGTAGAGAAACCGCCATTACGATATCTGGTGACATCATGACGATAAATAACATACCACTTACTGCTTGTTTACCACGGAAACGATAACGATAAAGTGCAATCGCGGTTAAACCACCCACAATAGTGGCTAAGGTTGCAGCAAAGAAAGCAATCGTGACAGAGTGGAATGCAGCTTGGATTAAGGTATCGTTATTAAATAAACGCTCATACCAGTTCCAACTAAAGCCTTTCCAACTTAAACCATAACGGTCTTCGTTAAAGGAGTTAGTCACCAAGATAATAATTGGGATATACAAATAAGCGTATACCACAAACATAAAAATATTACGTAGTAAACGACTCATTATTCTAACTCCACTTTCTTATTCAACAATTTATTTGCACGATAGTAAACGAAAATCAACAATGCCATTAAGATGGTTAAGCCGATACTGATTGCTGAACCAAATGGCCAGTTACGAGAAATTAAGAACTCACTCTTAATCACGTTACCAACTAATAATACTTTCGCACCACCAAGTAAGTCAGCTACGTAGAACATACCCATTGCTGGTAATAGTACTAATAAACAACCCGCTACGATACCTGGCATGGTTAATGGCAAAATCACACGGAAGAAACGTTGAACCGCATTCGCGCCTAAATCTCTTGCCGCTTCTAATAAACGTCCATCTAATTTTTCAATAGCAGAGTAGAGCGGTAGAATCATAAATGGTAAAAGGAGATACACTAAACCAATGATTACAGCTACTTCGGTATTTAAAATACGAATAGGCTCACTCAAAATGCCCATATCTATTAACATGGTATTTAACACACCTTTCACACCAAGGAATACTTTCATCCCATAGATACGAATAAGTGAGTTTGTCCAGAATGGCAATACCACGAGGAATAACAAAAATGGACGATATTTTGGATTAATTTTGCTGACCATAAAGGCAAATGGATAGCCAATGAGTAAGCAAATAATCGTCGCAATGCCAGACATATACAATGAATTCCACACAACCTGTGCATAAAGCGGATTAAACAGGTTCGTGTAGTTATCTAAAGTAAATGGCAAAGCATAAAAGTCACTACCATCTCGGGTTAAAAAACTTACGGTTAAAACTAATAAGTTTGGAATTAGCACAAAGAAGATTAACCAACTGAAGATAATTGCAACAGTAATTTTCTGGAATTTATTATTGATTATCTTCATCGTTGAGTACAACCTCCCAACCTTCGTGCCATGTAATACCTACACGTTGACCAACGCTGTGATCCATATGTGGGTCATCTTCGTTAAAGAATTCGCTCACTAATACGCGTTTACCGTTGTGATCAAATTCTACTGTAGACTCAAGTGTCATCCCTTTATAGGTACGATCCACAATGCGACCAATAATTGCATTTGAGTGCTCATTTTCGTCAAGCTCTTCAATCACAATATCTTCTGGGCGTAATAACACTTGTAGTTTTTGACCTTTTTCAGCAGAGATGCTCGTGTGGATATCACATACACGACCTTCTACGTTAGCAAGTAGTTCATCGTCAGATTTACGTTCAATCACAGTGGCATCAAATACGTTGATTTCACCGATGAAGCGAGCGACGAATAAGTTGGCTGGATCTTCATAGATTTCACGTGGTGAACCATCTTGTGCAATTTTACCTTTACGCAATAAGACGATACGGTCAGACATGGTGATCGCTTCTTCTTGATCGTGGGTAACGAAAATAAAGGTAATGCCAAGTTGACGCTGTAATTGTTTAAGTTCGTTTTGCATTTGTTTACGTAACTTATAATCCAGCGCAGATAACGATTCATCCAGTAGCAACACTTTTGGCTTATTCACAACAGCACGAGCAATCGCGATACGTTGTTGCTGACCACCAGAAAGTTGAGCTGGTTTACGGTCGGCCATTTCCTCTAATTGCACCATACGCAATGCATCCAGAACACGAGGTTTAATCTCGCTCTCTGACACCTTTTGCATACGCAAACCAAAAGCCACGTTATCAAAAATAGTCATATGCGGGAATAATGCATAACTTTGGAATACGGTGTTAATGTGGCGTTTTTCCGCCGGAACATTAGTAATGTCCTCACCGTCCAAAATAATATGACCTTCATCTAATTCTTCTAAACCCGCTAATAAACGCAAAACTGTAGTTTTACCACAGCCTGAAGGGCCAAGAATTGTGACGAATTCACCGTTATTAATGGTTAGATTGAAATCATTAATGATTGTGTTGGAACCATAGGATTTTTTGATAGAACGAAGCTCAATAATAGGCTTGTTTTGAACCAGATTTTCCACTAGCTTTGGTTTTCTCCCTAATTTCACCAATTTGATTGGTACTGAGTAGAAATAAACCTGCAAAAAATGATGCAGGGGCGACATAAAATTGAACAGATATGATATAGCGAATTGTTAATGATGAAAAGGATTTAATCGTGTTTTTAGGAAAAAAATTATCGAAATTTGACCGCACTTTTTTCAGAAAATCTTATAACTCTCTACTTTATTGTTATATATCAAGAACTGTAACGAATTTTGGGATTAGACTAGTGCCGATATAAAGGAGAATTTTAAAATGGAAGAACATAATAACAATGAATTATTACAGCGATTTTTAACTTATGTCGCGTTTGATACGCAATCTAAATCGTCTGCAAAACATTCACCCAGTTCGCCAGGACAAATGAAATTAGCTTTGCATTTGCAGCAAGAATTAATTGAACTTGGTTTACAAGATGTCAATGTGACTAAGCATGCCGTCGTCACGGCTTATTTACCCTCAAATCATCCTGATTTAACACAAACCATAGGTTTTATTTCCCACTTAGATACCTCACCACAATGCAGCGGTAAAAATGTTCAACCCGAAGTGATTGAAAACTATCGGGGGGGAGATATTGCATTAGGTTTAGGGGAAGAGTTTATTAGCCCTGTGTATTATCCATTTTTACACCAGCTTATTGGCAAAACCTTGATTGTGACAGATGGAACCACTTTACTTGGTGCGGATAATAAAGCTGGAATCGCAGAAATTATGACCGTACTTTCTGTCTTGCAACAGGAAAATATCTCACATTGTAATATCCGAGTGGCATTTACGCCTGACGAAGAAATTGGTTTAGGAATGCATTATTTCCCATTGGATGATTTCCCTTGCGATTGGGCATATACCATCGATGGTGGGGAAGTGGGCGAGCTCGAGTATGAGAACTTTAATGCAGCAACAGCAAAAATTACCTTTAAGGGGCGAGGTATTCATCCGGGTTATGCGAAAAATAAATTAGTGAATGCGCTGACGTTAGCTTGTGAGTTTCAGCAAGGTTTTCCAAAAGATGATGTTCCCGAAAAAACGTCGGGAAAAGAGGGTTTTTTCCATTTAGATGATTTTAAAGGGGATATTGAAAAAGTTGAACTACGTTATCTCATTCGAGATTTTGACCAAGTTAATTTTGAGCAACGTAAAGCATTTATTTATCAACTTGTAGAAAAATTTAATAGAGAGAAAAGCCTGAAAGAGCCCGTGGAATGTGTGATTGAAGACAGTTATAAAAATATGTATGACACAGTCAAAAATGTCCCACAGGCGATTAAACTTGCTGATGCTGCAATGAAAGCTTGCGGTATAACACCAAACCATAAACCAATACGGGGCGGAACCGACGGGGCATTTTTAGCGGAAAAAGGATTAGCTTGTCCAAATATCTTTACTGGTGGCTATAATTTCCATAGCAAACATGAATTAGTGACCCTTGAAGGGATGGAAAAAGCCGTCGAAGTGGTTATAAAAATAGCAAACTGTAAAGATTTGTAAATTAGTGTAAAGAAAAAGCTTGCATTTGTCAGAATATGTCAATATAATCGTTAGCGTTTTATCGAGATTCCTTTGATAAAGCTAAACTTTAGAGATTTTATTCATAAATTCCTTTTTGGTGCTCCTAAGAAATTAGGAGCTTTTTTTTACCCCAAATTCAGATTTTTACTTCAAAAACGGATTGCTTCGTTTTTCTTGTCCAATGGTTGTGTAAGGACCATGTCCCGCAATGACAACCATATCATCATTTAATGTAAATAATTTATTCTTGATTGATGAGATCAATGTGTCGAAATCCCCACGAGGGAAGTCTGTACGACCAATACTGTTTTGGAAAAGGACATCGCCAGTAAAAGCAATATTTTTTTCATGTTCAATAAAACCAATATGGCCAGGTGTATGACCAGGAAGGTGAAGAATTTCAAAGGTTAATGAGCCAATTTGAATTTTTTCCCCTTCTTGATTAAACCAGCGATCGGGCGTAAATGCAGAAATATAAGGTAAACCAAACTGTTGAGATTGTTGTGGTAGACTTTCAAATAGGAAACGATCTTCCTCCTGCGAGCCCCAGATTTCAATATTAAAATGATCACGAATCGCTTCTGCAGCACCTACATGATCAAGATGTCCATGTGTTAATAAGACAGCTTTAAGGTTTAATTCGAGTTCTTCAATGCGTTGAATCAGGTTTTCCGCATTACCGCCAGGATCGATAATTGCCGCATTTTTTTCATCATCCCAAATAAGTGAGCAATTTT
>CAKAQT010000003.1:0-20534 GCA_916720325.1 Parahaemophilus parainfluenzae | reverse complement strand
AAAAGTGCGGTCAGAAATTGAGTGATTTTTTTAAAAAAAGACGAGAGCAGAAAAAGGAAGAAAAGCGGGAAAAAAATCTCCCGCTTGATGTTGAATCGCAATCTTAAACTTGCCAATTAATTTCAGTCAAACCATGTTGTTTTAAATATTCGTTGGTTTTAGAAAAATGATGGCATCCTAGAAAACCACGATGTGCAGAAAGGGGAGAAGGGTGTGGGGCAGTTAAAACATAATGGCGATTCCGATCAATAAAGTGCCCTTTTTTCTGCGCATGGCTTCCCCAAAGTAAAAATACTACTTTTTCACGATGCTCATTGAGTGCTGCAATCACTTGATCTGTAAAGATTTCCCAACCAAATTTAGCGTGTGAATGTGCCATGTCGCGCTCTACAGTTAGCACGGTGTTAAGCAACAGTACACCTTGCTCTGCCCATTTCACCAAGTAGCCATGATTTGGCATTTGAAAACCAGGAATGTCGTTAGCCAATTCTTTGTACATATTCAGTAGAGAAGGGGGAATTGCCACTTCAGGTTTCACTGAAAAAGCTAAACCGTGTGCTTGATTTGGGCCATGGTAGGGATCCTGTCCTAAAATGACGACTTTCACCTCATCAAATGCCGTATATTTAAAGGCATTAAACACTTCGTCTCGCGGTGGGTAAATGGTTTTCCCCGCGAGTCTCTCTTGATGAACTTGTTGTAGAATGTGTTTAAAGTAAGGTTTTTCTTTCTCTTGACCGATAACATCTGTCCAGGTTTTCATTCTGTATTTCCTTATTGGATAAGCTTGGGCATATTATAAATGAAATTGCTTAGAAAGGCTTTACCTAAGAGTGATGTTAATATCTTGTTAAATTAGAAGGTGTATTGAGGCCTTATTTCGAGAGAAATATTAATCTAGATCAATTTTTAAAAATTAGTCAGAAAAAAGAACCTGTTTTAGGTCAAAATTAATTGAATTCTTCAAATAGTTTGATAAAATTTGCACAGTTTAATAAATATACAACCGCCAAATTAGGAGGCACTTTATGATCAAAGGTATTCAAATTACTCAAGCAGCAAATGACAATCTTTTAAACTCATTCTGGTTATTAGACAGCGAAAAAAATGAAGCTCGTTGTTTATGTGCAAAAGCTGAATTCGCAGAAGACCAAGTAGTAGCAGTGAGCGAATTAGGCCAAATCGAATACCGTGAATTACCGGTAAACGTAGCACCAACTGTTAAAGTTGAAGGTGGTCAACACTTAAACGTAAACGTATTACGTCGTGAAACGTTAGAAGATGCAGTAAACAACCCGGATAAATACCCTCAATTAACTATCCGTGTTTCTGGTTACGCAGTACGTTTCAACTCTTTAACGCCAGAACAACAACGCGACGTTATTACTCGTACTTTCACTGAAAGCCTATAATTTCAGTTTGAATGAAAAAAGAAACCCCGAAGTAATTCGGGGTTTTGTTTTATCTAAAAGGTTTGAAAATTTGACCGCACTTTTCCCTTTCATCCCTAGCGATTTCCACGCTTTTCAGGTACAATCCGCCAGTTAAATTTAATGATTTTTGAGAAAACTAATCTATTTATGAAGAATATTCGCAACTTTTCTATTATTGCCCATATTGACCACGGTAAATCGACCCTTTCTGACCGATTAATTCAGACCTGTGGAGGGCTTTCGGATCGTGAAATGGAAGCGCAAGTGTTGGATTCCATGGATCTTGAGCGTGAGCGCGGCATTACCATTAAAGCGCAAAGTGTAACCTTAAATTATCAAGCGAAAGACGGTGAAACTTACCAATTAAACTTTATCGATACACCAGGGCACGTGGACTTCTCTTATGAAGTATCACGCTCTCTTGCAGCTTGTGAAGGGGCATTGTTAGTTGTGGATGCAGGACAGGGCGTAGAAGCTCAAACCTTGGCAAACTGCTACACCGCCATTGAAATGGACTTAGAAGTTGTGCCGATTTTAAATAAAATCGACTTACCGGCAGCAGATCCTGAACGTGTTGCAGAAGAAATTGAAGACATCGTGGGTATTGATGCGATGGAAGCGGTACGTTGTTCAGCTAAAACCGGTGTGGGTATCGAAGATGTATTAGAAGAAATCGTTGCGAAAATTCCTGCGCCAGAAGGTGATCCTGATGCACCATTACAAGCATTGATTATTGACTCTTGGTTCGATAACTATTTAGGCGTGGTGTCATTAGTTCGTATTAAAAATGGTGTGTTGCGTAAAGGCGATAAAATCAAAGTAATGTCCACAGGACAAGCTTATAACGTCGACCGTTTAGGGATTTTCACGCCAAAACAAGTGGATACGACAGTATTAAATACCGGCGAAGTAGGTTGGGTTGTTTGTGCGATTAAAGATATTTTAGGAGCACCAGTAGGGGATACCTTAACGCACCAACACAATCCTGCAAGCCATGTATTGCCAGGCTTTAAGAAAGTAAAACCACAGGTTTATGCTGGTTTATTCCCAGTGAGCTCTGACGATTATGAGGCTTTCCGTGATGCGTTAGGTAAATTAAGCTTAAACGATGCATCGCTGTTCTATGAGCCAGAAAACTCAACGGCTTTAGGTTTTGGTTTCCGTTGTGGCTTCTTGGGGCTTTTACACATGGAGATCATTCAAGAGCGTTTAGAACGTGAATACGATCTTGATTTGATTACCACCGCACCAACGGTAATTTATGAAGTTGAAATGACCAATGGTGAAGTGGTTTATGTGGATAGTCCATCAAAACTGCCACCATTAAATAATATTGCGGAAATTCGTGAGCCGATTGCAGAGTGTAATATGCTCGTGCCACAGGAATTCTTAGGTAACGTGATTACCCTTTGTGTGGAAAAACGTGGCGTACAAACCAATATGGTGTATCACGGTAACCAAATTGCGTTAACTTATGAAATCCCAATGGGCGAAGTAGTATTAGATTTCTTCGACCGCTTGAAATCAACATCGCGTGGTTATGCGTCTTTGGATTATGGTTTCAAACGTTTCCAAGCAGCAGACATGGTGCGCGTGGATATTATGATCAACGGTGATCGTGTTGATGCGTTAGCATTAATTGTTCATAAGGATAATGCCCCTTATCGTGGTCGTGAATTGGTTGAAAAAATGCGTGAACTCATTCCACGTCAACAATTTGATATCGCGATCCAAGCCGCGATTGGCAACCACATTATTGCGCGTTCAACGGTAAAACAATTGCGTAAAAACGTATTAGCAAAATGTTATGGTGGTGACGTGAGCCGTAAGAAAAAACTCTTACAGAAACAGAAAGAAGGTAAAAAACGAATGAAATCTTTAGGTAACGTGGAAGTGCCGCAAGAAGCGTTTTTAGCGATCTTACATGTAGGTAAAGATAAATAGGAAAGTAGAGCAATGTCGAATGTATTTTTTATTCTGTTGTTAGCCGTAGGCTTTGCCGGTTGGAAAGCGTTAGATTATTTCCAACTGCCTAACACATTCAGTATTTTATTGCTGATTTTAACCGCACTTTCTGGCATTTTATGGTGTTATCACCGCTTTGCTGTGATGCCGAGACGCCGTCGTCAAATCGCACGCGCAGAACAACGTTCAGGCAAAGCGTTAACGGATGAAGAAAAAGCGAAAATTGAGCCAATTTCAGAAGGTTCAGAATTTATTTCTTCGCTTTTCCCTGTGTTATCCGTGGTATTCCTTGTGCGTTCATTTATTTTTGAACCATTCCAAATTCCATCAGGATCAATGGAAGCGACGTTGCGCGTAGGGGATTTCCTCGTTGTTAATAAATATACTTATGGTATTAAAGACCCCATTTTCCAAAATACGATTATTGAAGGTAACAAACCAGAACGTGGTGATGTAATTGTGTTTAAAGCGCCGGAACAAGCGTTACTTCGTACAAGTTTAGGGGCAACGCGAGCCGCTTATGCTGAAAATCTTGCATTAACATCTAAAAACAATATGTCTGGTGTAGATTACATTAAACGTATTGTCGGGAAAGGCGGTGACCGCATTATCCTTGATGTTGAAAAAAATGCTTTAACACTGGTTTATGGCAAAGATGGCAAACCTTGCGAAGTAGATTGCCAAACTAAAGCGTTTGAATATAAACAAGAACCTACAAATCCAGCATTCCCAACGCAAGTGGAATATCTGGAAATTGGTGACGTGACCCATAGTATTTTAGTGGAGCCAATGCGCCGTTATTCGGGGATTGAATTCTATCCACAAGAAGGCTTACCTACTGCAGAATGGATTGTGCCTGAAGGGCAATATTTTGTGATGGGGGATAACCGTGATCATAGTGATGACAGCCGTTTTTGGGGATTTGTACCAGAAAAAAATATCGTGGGTAAAGCCACTTATATTTGGATGAGTTTAGAAAAAGAACCAAATGAGTGGCCTACAGGCTTCCGTTTAGACCGTTTCTTTACAAAAATTAATTAATATGAATCATTTAGATCGACTAGAACGAAAAATTGGTTATCAATTTTCCGATCTAAAAAATTTAAAATTGGCACTGACACACCGCAGTGCCTCCACTCAACATAATGAACGTCTCGAATTTCTAGGTGATTCGATTCTCAATTATGTCATCGCGGATGCGCTTTATCATCAATTCCCTCGTTGTAATGAAGGTGAACTGAGCAGAATGCGTGCCACATTAGTTCGTGAGCCAACCCTGGCGATGATTGCCCGCAATTTTGAGCTTGGGGATTATATGTCCTTAGGTTCTGGTGAATTGAAAAGTGGTGGCTTTCGTCGTGAATCTATTTTGGCGGATTGTGTTGAAGCGGTAATTGGCGCAATGGCATTAGATTCAAGCTTTGATAAAGCAGCAGATATTGTGCGTAGTTGGTATAAAACTTTACTCGCCGAAATTAAACCGGGTGATAACCAAAAAGATGCCAAAACGCGCTTGCAAGAGTATTTACAAGGTAAGCATTTTGCCTTACCAACCTATGAAGTAATCAAAATTGAAGGCGAAGCCCATTGCCAAACCTTCACCGTAGAATGTACAGTAAAAAATGTACCCAATATTGACCGCACTTTTATTGCGAAAGGTTCTAGCCGCCGTAAAGCAGAACAAGCGGCCGCAGAACAAATCTTAAAAACATTGGAAATTAAATGACCGAATTAAATCAAGAACAAGAGACCTATTGTGGCTTTATCGCTATCGTAGGCCGCCCAAATGTAGGGAAATCTACCCTGTTAAATAAAATTTTGGGACAAAAAATCTCGATTACGTCTCGCAAGGCGCAAACTACGCGTCACCGTATTGTGGGAATTAAAACGGAAGGTATCTACCAAGAAATTTACGTGGATACGCCGGGGCTTCATATTGAAGAAAAACGCGCGATTAACCGTTTAATGAACCGTGCAGCAAGCTCGGCAATCGGGGATGTAGATCTCATTATTTTCGTCGTGGATGGTACACATTGGAATGCCGATGATGAAATGGTGTTAAACAAATTACGTAATGCGAAAGCACCTGTCGTACTCGCCATCAACAAAGTTGATAACATCAAGAATAAAGATGATTTATTGCCATTTATTACAGATTTAGGCAGTAAGTTTAACTTTGCTCACATTGTGCCGATTTCTGCACAACGTGGTAATAATGTCCATCAATTAGAGAAAATTGTTCGTCAATCATTACGTAAAGGCGTTCATCACTTCCCTGAAGATTATGTAACGGACCGTTCACAGCGTTTTATGGCGTCAGAAATTATTCGTGAAAAATTAATGCGTTTCACAGGGGAAGAGCTACCTTATTCGGTAACGGTTGAAATTGAACAATTTAAAGTAAATGAGCGTGGTACTTATGAAATCAATGGCTTGATTTTAGTTGAACGCGAAGGCCAAAAGAAAATGGTGATCGGTGCTCAAGGGCAAAAAATTAAAACTATTGGTATGGAAGCGCGTGCTGACATGGAACGCTTATTTGATAATAAAGTACACCTTGAACTTTGGGTAAAAGTGAAGTCAGGTTGGGCAGACGATGAACGTGCCTTAAGAAGTTTAGGTTATATGGATGAATAAAAAACTTGAGTAATACTCTATACCGTCCTATTATTAGAAACATATTTATGTTTTTTAATAAAAACAAGGAGATGGTAGATGAGTATCTATGCTTTAAAACCCAAATTTCAGAATTTACTTCGGCCTTTAGTTAGGCAATTAGCGGCAAAAGGCGTAACAGCAAATCAAGTTACGCTAATTGCCTGCTTACTTTCTATTTTACTCGGTGTGGTTCTCGCACTATTTCCGACATTTTCTTCTCTTTTCTTCCTTATCCCTATTTGGTTGTTTTTGCGTATGGCGTTGAATGCTATTGATGGTATGCTCGCCCGTGAATTCAATCAAAAAAGTCGATTAGGGGGCTATCTTAATGAGATTACTGATGTTGTCTCTGATGCTGCACTTTATCTTCCTTTTGCTTTTGTCGCGCCTTTTGATGGTATTCAAATCTCAAGTATTATTTGGCTTGCGGCGTTGAGTGAGTTATGTGGCATCTTGGGACAAGTTCAAGGCAAAACGCGTCATTATGATGGCCCAATGGGTAAAAGTGATCGTGCATTCGTGTTTGGGGTACTCGGTTTGCTCTATGCAGTGAATGGTAGCTTGCATTCGTTTTTCTGGTGGGTTGCCAATATCGTGATTATCTTGCTCATTTTGACTTGTCTTAAGCGAGTAAAAAATGGCTTGGCGGAAGTGACGGAATAATAGGAGCAAATATGTTTGCGAGATTAATCGATTTTTTATTGTGTCGTTTTGCTTCTTTTATTACAGGCGTTCGACCACAACCCGCAATTGCAGAACAATCTTCAGAAGGGCATCGTGTCTATTTTGCCAATCATAATAGTCATGGAGATTTCATCTTACTTTGGATTTCGTTGCCTTATGAAGTAAGAAAACAAACTCGCCCTGTTGCAGGCAAAGATTATTGGACGAAAGGCGTAATTCGTCGCTTTTTAGCCTATAAAGTGTTCAATATGTTACTGATTGAACGTAATAGCCAAGATCCAAAAGCTGCCATACGACAAATGAGCGAAGCATTAGTCAATGACTCCCTGATTATCTTCCCTGAAGGAACTCGTAAGATGGATGATGATTTACCACTTCAGCCATTTAAAAGCGGATTGTTCTATTTAGCAAAAGAAAATCCTGATTGTGAGTTTGTGCCCGTTTGGATTAGTAATATGAATAATGTTTTACCAAAAGGCTTTATTTTACCGATCCCATTGTTATGTGATCTTTATGTTGGCGAACCATTAAAGATTGAGAACGGAGAGGCTAAAGAGGGCTTTTTAACACGCGCTCAATCGGCATTATTAAGTTTAAATGTCAGTGAAAAAGGCAAATCTTAGGAGCAAATGATGACAGAAATATGGCAACTCTTCGGTGGTTTATTTATCGCCTTAATTTTTGCTTCCTCAGTGGGATATATTTTAAAACGCAGATCGGGTGTGGATACACCGAATAGCGTTATTGATAACCTGAATGCACGCATCAATGCTTGGTGGGTGATGATTGGGATTATCTTTATTGCGAGTTTATTGGGCTTTTATGGCGTAATTGGGCTCTTTTTGATTATTTCATTTATGGGATTGCGTGAGTTTCTTTCTCTATTGAATATTCGTCGAGGCGATCATCTTGCACTCGCAGCTTGTTTTTATGTGATCTTGCCATTGCAATATTTTTTAGTCGCCATTGATTGGTTTAGCATGTTCACAATTTTCATTCCCGTATATGGCTTCTTATTTTTACCTATTCTTTCGGCATTACTCGGCGATCCGGCGCATTTCTTAGATCGTTCAACGAAAATTCAGTGGGCATTGATGATTAGTGTATTCTGTATTTCACATATCCCCGCTTTATTGACACTTGATATTTCAGGTTATGAAGGAAAAAATCTTTTATTAATGATTTTCTTAATCTTGGTGGTGCAGTCCAGCGATGTGTTGCAATACGTTTGGGGTAAACTTTTTGGTAAGCATAAAATTGCACCAACCTTATCGCCATCTAAAACGGTAGAAGGTTTTGTTGGTGGGGTATTAAGCGCAAGTTTATTAGGGATGTTGCTTCATTGGATGACACCATTTAATGCATGGCAAGCCTTTTTAATGAGTCTATTAATTTGCCTAATGGGATTCTTAGGGGGGCTCGTGATGTCAGCAATGAAACGCAGTATGGGCGTGAAAGACTGGGGGAATATGATCAGTGGCCATGGTGGTATTTTAGACCGTATGGATTCACTTTGTTTCTCTGCACCTATTTTCTTCCATGTGGTGCGTTATTTCTGGGCATAGTTATAAATCATGAAATAAAAAAAGAGCGGTTAATTAACCGCTCTTTTTCTATTATTGACGATAGGTTTCTAAGAAACGAGCCAATTTGCCAATGGCTTCTTCTAATTGACCGGTATAAGGAAGTGTTACCACACGGAAGTGATCCGGTGAATGCCAGTTAAAGCCTTTACCATGAACAAGAAGCACTTTCTCTTTACGTAATAAATCGAGCACAAATTTTTCATCACTATGAATGTTGAATTTTTGGATATCGAGTTTCGGGAACATATACATTGCCCCCATTGGTTTTACGCAACTAATACCCGGGATTTGAGTAATTAAATCATAGGCTTTATTGCGTTGTTCCAGTAAACGACCACCCGGTTGAACAAATTCATTAATACTTTGATAGCCACCTAATGCAGTTTGAATGGCATGCTGCATTGGCACATTTGCACATAAACGCATAGACGCCAACATATCTAAGCCTTCAATATAGCCTTTAGCATGTTGTTTCGGCCCATTTAAAATCATCCAACCTTGACGGAAACCCGCAACACGATACGCTTTTGATAAGCCATTGAATGTAATGGTTAATACATCTGGTGCAAGAGCAGCAATATGATGGTGGACAGCACCATCGTAGAGAATTTTGTCATAAATCTCGTCTGCAAAAATAATCAGATTATTTTCACGTGCAACTTGGATAATTTCTTCAAGTAACGCTTTGCTATATACCGCACCAGTCGGGTTATTTGGATTGATTACCACGATAGCTTTAGTTTTGGCATTGACTTTCGCGCGAATATCATCAATAGCTGGGAACCAACCAGCCTCTTCATCACATAAATAATGTACTGCATTTCCGCCCGCTAAGGTCACAGCCGCTGTCCATAATGGATAGTCTGGCATTGGAACTAATACTTCATCACCATCATTGAGAAGTGCTTGCATGGACATGGTAATCAATTCAGATACACCATTTCCGATGTACACATCGTTTACTGTCGCATCATGAATACCTTTAGATTGATAGTATTGTACGATAGCCTTACGTGCCGAATATAACCCTTTGGAATCGCAATAACCTTGTGCAGATGGTAGGTTGCGGATAACATCAACTAAAATTTCATCAGGCGCTTCAAAACCAAATGGGGCAGGGTTGCCGATATTCAGTTTTAAGATTTTGTTGCCTTCTTCTTCTAGGCGTAAAGCTTCTTTGTGAACCGGTCCACGAATATCGTAGCAAACGTGTTCTAATTTGTCTGATTTCGGAAAAGATCTCATTAGTAACATCCTATGATAATTAGATTTTCATTCAAAAATTACGTCTAATTTACGCTTAAATTCTTATCTTGAAAAGATTTAATAAAAAAATTTTTTGAATGTATTAAAGTGCGGTAGAATATGGGCTAATTTTTTGTGTGTTTTATTATTTTTCATGGGCCCTTTAGAACAAGCTAAATCTGAGCTAATTCGCCAGTTTGAAACCTTGGCGACAACTGATCAGCAACCTGCTATTGCACGTCTTCAAACGAAGATGAAATTGGGTGTTGATCTTTTGGCATGGATGAAAGGGCAGCTTGTCTATCCACAATTTTATTTACGTTTTCGTGATGAAGCTAAAACCATCACAGCCGTGGGGAAAGTGCGGTCATTTTCAGATGTGAATTTGGCACAGCAATTTATTCAAGAGTACGATTTCCCTTTAGTCGGTGGTTTACAGTTTCAAGGTGAAAGCCAGTTTATTTTGCCTCAAGTTTTAATTGAACAACAACATGGAGAGACTGAGGTTTCAATTTTTGTTGAAACAAATGAGCTTGATTCAGCAAAAGCGGTATTGAATTCATTCGAAAAAACGACCGCACTTTTATCACTTAATCAATTAACCATCGAAAGCATGGTGCCAAAAGCAAACCAAGAAACGTGGTGTGACTGGGTCAATCAAGCACTCGCTCGTATTCGACAAGGGGAATTAACCAAGCTTGTTTTGGCTAATGAAACCGTGTTTGGTATTCAGAGTGAGCTAAACGGAAAAGATTTTCTTGCCGCAAGCCAAGCAAAAAATAGTGGTTGTTACCATTTTTTATGGGCAGATAATGCTGAACACTGTTTTGTGGGTTCGACGCCTGAACGTTTATTTGCGCGAGATGATCGTCAGTTATTTACGGAAGCGCTTGCGGGGACTGCGCCTGTTAGTGATAATCCAAGTGAAAATAATGAACGTGCGAATTGGTTATTAAATGATGAAAAAAACCTCAATGAAAACTGGTTGGTGGTTGAAGATATTTCACAAAATATCAGTCACTTAGTGGAACAAATTACCGTTGATGATGTCGCATTAAAGTCATTACGCAAAGTGCAGCATTTGATTCGAAAAATGCAAGCAAAATTGACCGCACTTTGTACGGATGCCGATTTACTGAAGGCGATTCATCCAACGGCAGCAGTATCAGGTTTACCACAGCAACAAGCGAAGAAAGCTTTGGCTGAAATAGAAACCTTTGATCGTCGTTGGTATGCTGGAACATTAGGTGTGATGAGTCAACATCTCTCAGAATTTTGTGTCACCATTCGTTCGGCTTTTATTGAAGAAAACCAAGTGCGGGTATTTGCTGGTGCCGGTATTGTGGAAGGCTCACAACCTGTAGAAGAGTGGTTGGAAATTGAACGTAAAGCGGCAGGGCTCATTTCCCTGTTTGCAGAGAATAACGGAGAATAAGAAGAATGTCTGTAAGCGTATTTAATCGTTGTTGGTCAAAGGTGATCTTAGAAACCTTGGTTCGCCAAGGCGTGAGTCACTTTTGTATTGCGCCAGGTTCACGCTCAACACCTTTAACGCTAGAAGCTGTGCGTTTACAAAATGCTTCTCGTGCAACGTGCCATAGTCACTTTGATGAACGTGGCTTAGGCTTTTTTGCCTTGGGGATTGCAAAATCTACTCAAGCACCTGTTGCCGTGATTGTCACCTCGGGCACAGCTGCAGCCAATTTATATCCAGCGATTATTGAAGCTCGCCAAACAGGCGTGAATTTAATTATTCTTACCGCTGATCGTCCACCTGAATTATGGGAATGTGGTGCGAATCAAGCTATCGTGCAACAAAATATGTTTGCTGATTACCCCGTTGCAAGTGTCAACCTACCGAAACCTCAGGCAGATTATGCGGCAAAATGGTTAATTTCTACGTTAGAACAAGCTTGCTATAAACAAAAACAACAACCAGGCGTGGTGCATATCAATGTGCCTTTTGCAGAGCCACTTTATAATGCCCAAGATCAAGAAATTGACGGCCATCCATGGTTAATGCCAATTCAACGTTGGTTAAGTCAGCCTAAAAATTGGGTTGATCATCAACCATTACAGCAAGAAGTGTTGATGCACGAGAATTGGGATACTTGGCGTACGAAACGTGGTGTGATTGTGGCAGGGCAATTAACGCCTGAACAAGCAATGGGCATTAACTCATGGGCAAATACCATGGGGTGGATTTTGCTTACGGATATTCAATCAGGTGTTGAGCCTCTCATGCCTTATGCGGATATTTGGTTAGCAAACCAAACGGTGAAACAAAAATTACTTCAAGCTGATATCGTGATTCAATTTGGTTCTCGTTTTATCAGTAAACGTATTAACCAATTCTTAGCGGAATTCCAAGGCGAATTTTGGGTGGTGGAGCAAAGTCAAAATGCAGTTGATCCAAACCACCATACGCAAACTCGCTTTAACGCCAAAGCTCATCATTGGTTGCGTGCACACCCGCCATTGCGTCAAAAGCCTTGGTTGCTCGAACCTCTGGCACTTTCAAAATTCTGTGCAACCTTTATCGAACAACAAGTCGGTGGCAATCTTCATGAAGCCTCATTAGCCCATCATATTGAACGTGTTTTACCTTACAACGGTATTTTGTTCTTAGGAAACAGTCTTTTTGTGCGTTTGGTTGATGCGTTAACCAAATTACCTGAAGGGTATCCGATTTTCACCAATCGTGGTGCAAGTGGGATTGACGGCTTATTAGCAACAGCTGCAGGTATCGGTATCGGTGCCGATCAACCAGTAGTAGCAATGATTGGCGATACGTCCACACTTTATGATTTGAACTCTTTAGCCTTATTTAAGAATGTCACTCAACCGACCATTATTTTTGTGATTAACAATAATGGTGGCGCAATCTTTGATATGTTGCCGGTGGATGAAGAGGTGAAAGAGCAGTTCTATCGCTTGCCACATAATGGTGATTTCTCTCAAGTCGCCGCAATGTTTGGCTTAAAATATGCCTTGCCTTACACCTGGGCAGATTTAAGCTCCGTGTTAAAACAAGCTTATACTCGCCGCCGTGCGACATTAATTGAAATCAAAACAAACCCAAGTGATGGCAGCGCAACTTATAAGCGCTTGATTGAACAAATCAGCCACGCGGTGATTGGTGAATAATTTTTTTCCCCTCTTATATAGAGGGGATTTCTTTATATGGCATTATTATGATGAATCTTGTTTTTCTTCATGGCTTATTAGGTACAAAATCAGATTGGCAAAAAGTCATCGAAAATCTACCGCACTTTCGTTGTCTCTCTCTCGATTTACCCTTTCATGGAGAGAATAAAGCTGTTGCCGTTGAAGATTTTGAGCAAACCGCTCAGTGCCTTGAAGAACAAATTCAACATCTCATAAAAAATGAGCCTTATATCTTAATCGGTTATTCACTTGGTGGACGAATCGCACAATATTATGCACTGCAAGCTAGAGTGAAAATAGGGCATTTAAAGGCAGTCATTTTAGAAGGGGCGAATTTAGGTTTACAATCTGAACAAGAAAAACAAAGCCGTCTGGTCAATGACAACACGTGGGCGGAGCGTTTTTTCCATGAAAACCCTGAAACCGTGTTAGAAGATTGGTATAAACAGCCTGTCTTTTCTCATTTAAATGAACCGCAACGCAAAGCATTAATTGAAAAGCGAAAAGCCAATTGTGGGCCAAATATTGGCCGAATGTTATTAGCTACTAGTCTTGCTAAACAGCCTGATTTTCGAGAGAAAGTGCGGTCAAGTTTGCTGCCATTTTTTTATTTTTGTGGTGAACGAGATCAGAAGTTTCGTCAAATGGCAGAGGATAATCAACTTGATTTAACGATTATTCCTGATGCTGGTCATAATGCTCATTTAGAAAACCCGACATATTTTGCTGAAAAAATCGAAAATATCGTATTAAAAATTGCTCAACCTTAAGAGAAATGCTAGGATTTAGCCCTTTCATTTTATTTGACTCTTAAGGAAGCAAAATGTCCTCACAACTTCGTAATGATCCACTTAAGGTTGCTTTAGCATCCATGGTGGGTACCGCAATTGAATTCTTCGATTATTATATTTATGCCGCTGCGGCAGTATTAGTTTTTAACACGCAATTCTTCCATAGCGGCGATCCGCTTTCAGATGATTTACTTTCTCTTTCCACATTAGCCTTAGCGTTCTTTGCTCGTCCCATTGGTTCTGCTTTATTTGGACACTTCGGTGATAAGATTGGTCGTAAGAAAACTTTGGTCGCCTCTTTGGTTTTAATGGGCGGCTCTACGGTCATTATCGGTTTGTTGCCGACTTATTCTCAAATTGGTATTTGGGCGCCGATTTTGTTATGTATTTGCCGTGTCGGTCAAGGTATTGGTCTTGGTGGTGAATGGGGTGGTGCCGCTTTAGTGGCGACAGAAAATGCGCCAGAAGGAAAACGTGCTTGGTATGGCACATTCCCTCAATTAGGTGCACCAATTGGTTTATTTGTGGCTAATGCAACCTTCTTCTTAGTGAGCTATTTCTGGGGGCAGCAAGCTCTTGTTGAGTGGGCATGGCGTATTCCGTTTATCTCTTCTTTAGCCTTAGTTTTAGTTGGGTTATATGTTCGTTTAACCCTACATGAAAGCCATGTTTTCATTGAAGCGGAAGAAAAAGGGAAAAAATTAAAAGCACCAGTGAGTGTGGTATTCACTAAACACTTTAAACCGATGGTGATTGGTACCTTTATTATGGTGGCGACTTATTCCTTGTTCTATATTATGACTGCCTTTGCTCAAGCGTATTCTCGTACACCGGCAACGCTTTCAGAAGCGGGCTATCCTATGGGGTTAGGCATTCCTGCCAATACCTTCACGGGATTACTTTTAATGAGTGCGATCGTTTTTGCGATTTTTATCAGCATTTCAGGTCTTTATGCCGATAAAATCGGTCGTCGTAAATGGTTGATTTGGACAACAGTCAGTATTTTAATCTTTGCATTATGTATGCCATTATTCCTTGGAAACGGTACACCAGCTTCTGTATTTGCTTTCTTAGTAATTGGTATGGCATTAATGGGCATGACATTTGGCCCAATGGCGGCGTTATTACCTGAATTATTCCCAACGGAAGTACGTTATTCTGGCGCTTCTTTAGCCTATAATATTGCATCCATTATCGGGGCAACCATTGCGGCAATGATTTCATTAAAAATCAATGCACTTTATGGCTTAATGGGTGTGGGGATTTATTTAGCCATTAATGCATTCTTAACCTTGTTAGCATTATTAGCCTCAAAAGAAACTAAAAACGTCGATTTAACGCAAATCTAGTGACAAATTGATAATGAAAAAGCTGATGTGAATAACATCAGCTTTTTTATTTATTGAAAGGCAGTAATAAAAAAGAGCGTATTGCTACGCTCTCAGTTTATAAAAGTGCGGTTAAAAAACAGCGTGTTTTTCACGTAAAGAATGAAAGAGTTAATCTTCACCCCATACTTCTTTAGCAATTTCTTCAACGTAACGAACTTTTGCCCATTGCTGTGCTTCCGTCATGATATTCCCTTCTTCTGTTGACGCAAAACCACATTGTGGGCTTAAGCAAAGCTGTTCAAGTGGAACATATTGAGTCGCTTCTTTAATGCGAGCTTTAATAGTCGCTTTATCTTCTAATTCAGGGAATTTTGAACTGATTAAACCTAATACAACACGGCCTTTGTGTGGATTATTGGCAAAGTGTTTTAATGGTTCAAACCCACCAGAACGTTCATCATCATATTCCAGGAAGTAGCCATCGTATTGGGTTTGACCAAATAAAGCATCCGCAATTGGGTCGTATGCACCGGTTAATAAATAGGTTGAACGGAAGTTACCACGGCAAACATGCGTGGTGATAACCATATCTGCTGGTTTAGCCGCTAATACAACTTGAATATTTTCAAGCGCCTGTGCTTTATCTGCTTCAAATTCTGGTTTTAAGTGATTGTTACAGAGTGAACCCCAATACACATCATCAAATTGTAAATAACGGCAACCCGCATCATAGAAGGCTTTGATCGCATCTTTATAAGCTTGTTGAACATCTTTGGCAAATTCTGCACGTGTCGCATAAACGCCCGTATCCCATTGAATTGGATACATTAATTGATTCGGACTTGGAATGGTATATTTTACGACGCCACGATCCCCAACAATGTCTTTTAATTTTTTGAAATGTTCGATAAATGGGTGGTTTGGATTCCAAGATACTTTACCGCAGCAGCGAGTATTGTAAGGTTTGGTTTCCACGCCATTAAATTTATAACCGTGTTCAGGGTGATAACCTTCAATACCATTTAAGTGTTCTAAGAAATCGATATGCCAAAATGCACGGCGATATTCCCCATCCGTGATGACTTGAATACCTGCATCTAACTGAGCTTGTACCAATTTAGCAATTTCTTGATCTTCAACTTCCGTTAATTGTTCACGAGAAAGTTCGCCAGCTGCAAATTTTGCACGAGCTTCTTTTAAAGGTTGAGAACGTAAATATGAGCCCACAGTATCAGCGTGAAAGGGAAGTGTTTTTGATGTCATGTTTATATCCTTCTTTTTTATTTTCGTATGCTGATTTTAACGTAAGGATATTTCATGATCAAAGTAATGATTTTTTCATCTATGATGAAAATAATTAATGCAGAGAAAGATTAGCTTTCAGCAATCCTCATTGCACAAACGGCAGCAGAACTCCATGCCCATTGAAAATTATAACCACCTAACCAACCAACGACATCGAGCACTTCACCGATAAAATAGAGACCTTTAATCTTTGTGGCTTCCATGGTTTTAGATGAAATCTCATGGGTATCAACACCGCCCATCGTGACTTCAGCCGTGCGGTAGCCTTCCGTGCCATTAGGTATGAATTGCCAATTGTGGATTAAATTCTCTAAATTTTCTAACCGCACTTTACTTAAGTTCGCGATCACTTCGTCTTGAATCAAGCCTTGTTCTAGCCAAAGTTCGATTAACTTTTTCGGTAATAATCGACTTAATACAGTCTTTAACTGCAATTTTGGCGAAGATTGACGCATCTCATCAAGATGATGACGAATATCATTATAAGGCAATAAATCTAAATGAATGCTTTCACCAGGTTGCCAATAATTTGAAATTTGTAAAATGGCAGGGCCAGATAAACCGCGATGGGTGAATAGCATTTGATGAGTAAAGGTTTTGTGCTGATTCGTCGCCGCCACATCTAATGAAATACCGGATAGTGCCGCGTAGAATTTTTCACTTTCTCGCCATGTGAACGGTACAAGGCTTGCACGCGGAGGAATCACATTTAATCCAAACTGTTCTGCAATTTGATAGCCAAAAGGCGAAGCACCTAAACCGGGCATGGAGAGCCCACCTGTGGCGATAATTAAATTCTGGCATTGCCATTCAACCGCATTTACCTTTAATTTAAACCGCACTTTAGGGTTGTTTTCAACCGCTTCAACATCACTCACTTCGCTGCGTAGTTGAATGCTAACACCATATTTGTCACATTCTGTTCCGAGCATCTTCACGATATCTTCTGCACCGTTATCACAAAATAACTGACCTAATTCTTTTTCGTGGTAAGGGATGCCATATTCGGCAACTAGAGCAATAAAATCCCATTGTGTATAACGTTTTAAGGCAGATTTGACAAAGTGCTTGTTTTGGCTGATATAACGGCCAGATGTGATTTCCATATTGGTAAAATTACAGAATCCGCCGCCAGACATTAAAATTTTTCGGCCAATTTTCTTACCGTTATCAAAAATGGTGGCTTGTTTGCCCAGCTTTCCTAACTGTGCGGCACAAAATAAGCCGGCAGCACCGGCTCCAATGATGATATTTTCTGAATAATGAGACATAGCTTATTGTGAGGTTTGTCCTTTTTCAAAATAGTCTATCATTTTGATTCGTTGGATAACAGTACGGCGATCCACGGCTGCATTACCTGAATCTAATAATTGCTGCCAATAAGCTTTGGCTTTTTCAGCGTCATGATTTTTAAAGGCTTCAGTCGCCAATAATGTTATCACTGATATTTCATGTTTATCTTGTTTTAACGCCTCATCCATTATTTGCTGGATTGGTGGTGTGATATTTTGACCCGCTTGATAATAAAGTGCGGTCGCTTTGAGGCCTAGAATAGCCGGTGTTGTACCTGAAATTTTTTCTGCATTGCTATAGGCGATGAGCGCATGGTCAAATTCATCATTTTGCATATAAGCATCACCTAGCTGAGCCCAAAGCTCAGGGTTATTCACATCTTCTCGAATTTTATTTTGAATTTTGAGCACCATATCTTCTTTTTGATGCACCATTGATGTATCGGCTTTTTTATTAGCAAGCTCAATCATCTCTTTTTCCCCTTGCTGAACGCGCTCAAAACGATCAAGGGAGAAGTAATAACTTAAAGGAAGAAGCAATAAGATTGCAAAGACCCAAATGGCGGATTTGGTTTCAAATTTGACCGCACTTTTTTCTTCTTTAGGCGCTATATGAGGTTGATTTTCAAGTGGTTTGGGGGCGTCTTCTGATTTTTTGGTGGAAAACAAAATTAACGCAAAAGCCCCAATTAATAATAAAATAGGCAATAGCCAGAGTAGTGCAGTATTCCATTGGAAAGGGGGCTTATAGTTCACGAAATTACCGAAACGTGCAGTCATCGTATCGATAATTTGCTGATTCGTTTTTCCTTCATCTACCATTTTATAGACTTCGATACGCAAGTCATAAGCGATAGGGGAGTTGGACTCAACTAAGTTCTGATTCTGACATTGTGGGCAGCGTAAGGATTTTGCCAGTTCAACAGCTCGAGTACGATCGGCTTGGTTTTTAAACGCATATGTATCCACCATTTCTGCGTGGGCAAAAAGGGCAAACGTCAGTAACAGTGCGGTCAGAAATCGGGTTAATTTTTTCATTTTACTTTTTAGTTAATTCATCAAGTTTTGGTTTGATTTCGGTAAGCCACGTTTCACGATCCATATAGCCAGAATGACGATAACGGATCATGCCGTGTTCATCGACAATATAGGTCTCTGGTGCACCATCTACGCCTAATTGCATCGCAAATTCACCACGGCTATCGTCAATAGTGAGTATAAATGGATTGCCCATGCGTTCGAGCATCGCAATACCGTTTTGTGGTTTGTCACGATAATCGATGCCCACAATGGGTACGTCTTTTGAAATTTCCATCAAGAGAGGGTGTTCTTGTTGGCAATAGCCACACCAACTTCCCCACACATTAAGCAGGAAAGGTTTCTTTGGGAAATCTCTTGGGCTGACGATTTGACTCGGTTCAAGTAGATTTGCTTGATAGAATTCCGGCACGGGCTTATTAATGAGTGCAGAGGCAATTTGTTTTGGATCTTTATGTAAGCCAACAAAAAGCAGTAAGCAAACGCTCAATAATAAAATCAGTGGTAAAAACAAAATAAACTTTTTATTCATCGCGTTTTCTCTTCAAATTGATGGCAGAACATAATGCGCCAAGTGCCATTAAAATGCCTCCGAGCCATAACCAGCGAATAAGCGGTTTGTAATGCAAGCGGAACGTGAATTCACCTTTGCCCAAGTTATCACCCATCACAATATATAAATCGCCCCAAAGACCAGCATCTAAACCCACTTCACTCATGGTCATGGTACGAACGTCGTAATAGCGGCGTTCAGGTACAATTTCAGCGTAAGGTTTGCCTTGTTTTGACACGTTAAAGAAAGCAACTTCAGCGGTAAAGTTTGGTCCGATTTCATTGGAAAAACGATCATAATGGAATTCAAATTGACCTAATTGCTGGCTTTGTTGTGGTGCAAGTCTAACACCTAATTCACTGCCAAAGTAACTACTCATCACGGCGCCCATTGTGGCAATAGCCACGCCGCAGTGTGCGAGAATCATCCCGAAATAGGCCAGTCTTACTTTTGCCCAATTTTGCCATAAGGTGACGAATAATACCCAAATAGCGAGGGTGAGCAATACATAAGCGAAGAAATGGAAACGTAACGCACTGTCATTTTGCAGCGCATTCCAAATCATGCCATAAGCAATCACTGCAGCGGGAATAAGTAATAACAAGCGTTTGAAAAAGTGTTTTTTATCGGCTTTAAACCAGCCTAAGCAAAGTGTACCCGCCATGGCAAAAAGCACTAACGTGAGCAATGGCAAGAAAATGCTATTAAAGTAAGGCGCGCCCACAGAAATACTTCCCCAATTCATGGCTTGGAATAGCATTGGATAGAAAGTGCCTAAGAATGTGCTGACGGTGGCCACGGTCAATACGATGTTTAAACCTAAAATCGCCCCAGTTTTAGAAATGAGTGGAAATTTGACTGCACTTTCGTTGGTATTTGTGCGTAGCGCAAATAAACTGAGCGAGCCGACAGTTAGTAAGAAGAAAATGAGTAATAGCACATAACCACGTGAGCTATCTAAAGCAAAGGCGTGAACGGAGGTTAATGCACCTGAGCGGACAATAAATGTGCCTAATACACTGAATGCAAAAGCGAGTAGAGAAAAGAGTGTTGTCCAGTAGCTAAACATGCCTTGCTTTTCAGTCACCATTAAACTGTGTAAAAGTGCGAGTCCCAATAACCATGGCATAAGTGAAGCGTTTTCTACTGGGTCCCAGAACCACCAGCCGCCCCAGCCTAATTCGTAATATGCCCACCATGCACCGAGCACGATCCCTAATGTTAAGAATAACCAAGAAACGAGAACCCAAGCTCGCATTGCACGCGCAATTGCTTGTGCAGAACGATTAAAGATTAAAGCTGAAATGGACATGGCAAAGTTAACGGCAAAGCCCACATAACCCACATATAAAAGCGGCGGGTGGAAAATTAAGCCGATATCTTGCAGCATTGGGTTGAGATCTCGCCCTTCCGCAGGGGCGGGGAATGCTCGTCCAAATGGATTGGAGTAGAACAAAATGAAAATAGCAAACCCAAGGCAAATTA
>CAKAQT010000002.1:0-28639 GCA_916720325.1 Parahaemophilus parainfluenzae | reverse complement strand
TTAATTTAACTCCCGCACAATCTGGCTCATTAGTCACCTGGACACTTATTGGTGCCGTGGTGGGCGGTATTTTATTTGGCGCATTAAGCGATCGTTACGGGCGTGTACGCGTATTGACTTGGACAATCGTCCTCTTCGCTGTATTTACTGGTTTATGTGCAATCGCACAAGGCTATTGGGATTTATTAATTTATCGCACCATCGCGGGTATCGGTTTGGGTGGTGAATTTGGTATCGGTATGGCATTAGCCATTGAAGCTTGGCCGGCAAAACACCGAGCAAAAGCCGCTTCTTATGTGGCATTAGGTTGGCAAGTTGGTGTGTTAGCGGCTGCGTTACTCACCCCTGTATTGCTTCCACATATCGGCTGGCGTGGCATGTTCGTTGTCGGTATCTTCCCAGCATTTGTGGCTTGGTATTTACGTACCCGTTTACACGAACCAGAAATTTTCTCGCAAAAACAGACCGAACTTTCAACCCAAAAAATATCAAAGCTGGAATCTTTCAAACTCTTAGTGAAAGATAAAGCAACTACAAAAGTAAGCCTTGGTATAGTGGTTTTAACGTCTGTACAAAACTTTGGTTACTATGGCATTATGATTTGGATGCCAAACTTCTTATCTAAACAACTTGGCTTTAGTTTAACGAAATCGGGTTTATGGACGGCAGTCACCGTATGTGGCATGATGGCGGGGATTTGGATCTTTGGGCGTCTAGCCGATAGAGTAGGGCGTAAACCAAGTTTCTTATTATTCCAACTAGGTGCGGTGATTAGCATCATCACTTACTCTCAATTAACTGATCCAACTGCGATGTTGGTGGCGGGGGCATTCTTGGGGATGTTCGTAAACGGCATGATGGGCGGCTATGGGGCGTTAATAGCTGAAGCTTATCCGACAGAAGCGCGTGCAACGGCACAAAATGTGTTATTTAACTTAGGCCGTGCTGTTGGTGGTTTCGGACCAGTTGTTGTCGGCGCAATTGTCTCTGCGTACTCATTCAGTATTGCGATTGCTTTCCTAGCGGTGATTTATGTTATCGACATGGTGGCGACTGTCTTCTTAGTGCCAGAATTAAAAGGCAAAGAATTAAGCTAAGTGCGGTCGAAAAAATTCAAGTTTTTGAAAACATCGGTGTCAAAGCCGATGTTTTTTATTTGTGAAAAATCAGCCAATTTCAACCGCACTTTATGCTAAACTATGGGCAATTTTCCTAATTTTGAAGAGTTATCGTGTACGCTAAACGTTCAGTTTCTACCCGTATTGCTAAATATTTATTTGTAGTCATTATCTTCATGGGCATTATTAGCTCATTGAGTTTGCTTGTGATGGCAAGTAATAAATCGGATGCGGAAGCCATTAATATCTCAGGTTCTTTGCGTATGCAAAGTTATCGACTATTAACGGAAATGGAACGTTCGCCGGATACGGTTGAACAGAATTTAGTGCGTTATCAACGCAGCCTCAATGCCGAGGCCTTGCTTTCTGTGCAGAATCAGCTTTTTGCACCATCAGGGGTGAGAGAGTCCTATCAAAAAATTCTACAACGTTGGGCGGTAATGTCCGATTTCGCTCGTGCGCATCAAATCGAAGAATATCATGCTGAACTGAAAAGTTATGTACAAGATGTTGATGATTTCGTGTTGGAATTGCAACGCTTTGCTGAACAAAAATGGATTAGTGCGGTTTCAGTGTTATGCGTGTCGATGTTGTTAATTTTGGCCATGGTGTCCTATGTTATTTGGTATCTAAAGCGCGAAGTGGTGAAGCCTTTAGAGCTGATGACCAAAGCCAGTATGCAAGTGCAAATGGGACAGTTTAAACATATTCAGCTTGATACAGAAAGTGGTAATGAGCTTGGTGTTTTGGCGAAAGTGTTTACGCAAATGTCCTCGGAATTAGGGCGACTTTATTCACGTTTAGAAGATGCCGTTAATGAGAAAACGCAAAAGTTGCGCCAAACTAACCGCTCTTTAACCACACTTTATCAAAGCTCGCAGTTGCTTACGCCCACGAAGATTAATGATAAAATTCTCAGCCAAGTGCTCAATCATATTCGTGTCAGCGAACATTTACGCTACATTGAGTTAGAAATTTTCGGCTCAGAACATTGGGAAATTTCTTTTGGTCAAAAAGATCCGAAACAATCACTTCAAGTCGAAGAACTTTCTATTGAAAATGAAAACTTGGCTGTGCTCTCGTGGCAAGCCGGTTTACCTTGTCCTGATCCTCGTATGATGAAAAACTTAGGGCAAATGGTGGCAAAAGCGTTGTATTCGCACAAAACGCAACGCCAGCAAGAGCAACTATTATTGATGGAAGAGCGGTCCATTATTGCACGGGAATTACATGACTCGTTGGCACAAGTGCTGTCTTTCTTACAAATTCAATTAACGCTGTTAAAGCATAATTTGAAGAAAGAAGACGAGGAATCAAAAGAGAAAAGCATTGCGATCATTGGTGAATTTGAACAAGCCTTATCAGATGGGTATTCTCAATTACGAGAATTATTAGCGACTTTCCGTTTAACGGTACAAGAAGCCAACCTACAGGTTGCCTTGGAGCAAGTTATCGAAAGTTTACGTTCGCAAACGAAAATGCAAATGACGGTGGACTGCAGTTTGCCATCGCAAAGTTTAAATCCACAAGAATTAGTACACGTTTTACAAATTGTGCGTGAAGCAACGCTGAATGCGATTAAACACTCAAAAGGTACTTTGATTGAGGTAAAAGCCCATATTAATGCCGAGGGTGAATATGAAATTCTTGTGCAAGATAATGGCGTAGGGATTCCGACGTTAGACGAGCCAGAAGGGCATTATGGTTTAAATATCATGACTGAACGCAGTCGCCAATTAAATGCTCAGCTTACAATTTCAAAAGGGGAGCAAGGTGGTACGATGGTGAAAATCACGCTCCCTCACACGTTTTTTTAAGGAAAGTTAATGCAAAGTTTACAACCATTTCACACCTTCAATATTCCGGCAAATGCGCGTGAAATTATTGAAGCCACATCGATTGAACAAATCCAACAAGCTTGGCACAAAGCACAAGCTGAAAATCTCCCTGTCTTATTTTTAGGCCAAGGCAGCAATATGCTGTTTTTAGACGATTTCCAAGGAATAGTGATTGTTAACCGTTTATCGGGTATTCAACATACAGAAGATAGCGATTACCATTATTTACATGTCAACGGTGGCGAAAATTGGCATCAGTTGGTGGAATGGTCACTCTCGCAAGGAATTAATGGTTTAGAAAACCTTGCACTCATCCCAGGCTGTGCTGGCTCCGCACCGATTCAAAATATTGGTGCGTATGGCGTAGAATTTAAAGATGTGTGTGATTATGTGGATGTGTTGAATCTTAACACGGGCGAACAATTCCGCTTACAGGCGAATGAATGTGAATTCGGTTATCGTGAAAGTATTTTCAAACATCGCTATGTACAAGGTTATGTGATTACAGCGGTTGGATTGAAATTAGCCAAAAATTGGCAGCCTATTTTAAAATATGGCTCATTAGTGAATTTTGATCCTCAAACTGTAACGGCAAAACAAGTGTTTGATGAAGTGTGCCATATTCGCCGCAGTAAATTGCCAGATCCAAAAGAATTTGGCAATGCGGGCAGTTTCTTCAAAAATCCTGTGGTGAGTGCAGCGCAATTTGCGAAAATCCAAAAACAGGTTGAAAATCTACCGCACTTTCCACAACCAGATGGTTCTGTGAAACTTGCAGCGGGTTGGTTAATCGATCAATGCCATTTAAAAGGTTTTCAAATCGGTGGTGCAGCCGTTCATCAACAGCAAGCGTTAGTGCTGATTAATAAAGGTAATGCCACAGGTCAGGATGTTGTGAAGCTTGCACATCATATCCGTCAAACTGTGGCGGATAAATTTGGTGTGTATTTACAGCCTGAAGTGCGCTTTATGGGCGCAAATGGCGAAGTGAATTCAGAGCAAGCCATTAGTTAATTTATAGAGGAAAGCAATCATGAACTTTAAAGACATTTTAGAGACTTTACCCACCATTGATCATCTAACAGGTTTGGACGTATTAAACGGTGAAACGGTGATTCATCATATTCCAGCTGCGCCAGGTAAGCTTGGCTCGCTTCGTCTTTATAATGCGTTAGCAGAAAAATTTAACGGAAAATTAGACCGCACTTCCGCACAACAAGGCATTGAATGGTTTGCTGAACACGTTGAAGATGCGAAACAAAACCCTGGAAAACATCCCAATATTGACTTATTGTTTAAGGTGGTGGCGGAAGATGTGGTTTATTCGCTTGTGCCATTAAAATAATTTGAAAATTTTTAGTGGTTAATTTGAACTTTCAATCGTTAAAAACTGTCAAATAAAACAAATTGAGGTATAATGACAATAGTTGTTATACAATAACAAATAAGTAATGAGTCGGGGCCTAGCTCCGCATGCTGTGAGGAGAAGAATGAATAAAGAAACTCAAATGATGTTAGTACCTCAAGGTAGCATCGAAGGTTATATTCGAGCAGCAAACGAATATCCGATGCTGACTGCAGAGGAAGAAAAAAGCTTAGCAGAACGTTTGTATTATGACGGTGATATTGAAGCAGCGAAAAAATTAGTTTTATCACACTTACGTTTTGTTATTCATGTTGCGCGTGGTTATTCAGGTTATGGATTACCACAAGCAGATTTAATTCAAGAAGGTAATATCGGATTAATGAAAGCGGTAAAACGTTTTAATCCGGAAGTGGGCGTTCGCCTTGTATCTTTTGCGGTACACTGGATCAAAGCAGAAATCCACGAATATGTCCTTCGCAACTGGCGTATTGTGAAAGTCGCAACCACAAAAGCACAACGTAAATTGTTCTTTAACCTACGTAAAACTAAACAACGTTTAGGTTGGTTCAATGAAAACGAAGTGGATATGGTGGCGAATGAGCTTGGCGTGTCAAAAGAAGATGTTATCGAAATGGAATCCCGTATGACAGGGGCTGATGTCGGCTTTGATTTGCCAACAGACGATGATGACGAAGCTTATGCACCTTCTTTATATTTAGAAGATAAAAGCTCAAACTTTGCGGCAGAACTTGAAAGCGAAAATTTTGAAGAACAAGCAACAGAAAAATTAGGTACAGCCTTAGCAAATCTTGACGAACGTAGCCAAGATATTATCAAAGCACGTTGGTTAGATGATGATAAAGCCACCCTTCATGATCTTGCAGCAAAATATAATGTGTCTGCAGAACGTATTCGTCAGCTTGAAGCAAACGCACTGAAAAAACTTAAAAGTGCGGTTGATTTCTAAGCCGTTTTGATAAAAAGAAAACCTGTCGATTATCGACAGGTTTTTTTATTTATTTCTTTTTAGATTTTCCCCACATTTTATCTTCTTGGCCTCGCCACAAGCGCTGAATATTGTCGTGGTGGCGATAAATCAGCAAGCAGCAAACTAAGGCAACGGGGAAGGTAAATTCAGGTTTAAGCCACCAAACGTAAAATGGCACAAGAAGCGCCGTGATCACAGCACTTAATGAGGAATATCGACTAATTAAAAAGACTAATAACCACGTACCTATCGTTGATCCAGCTACACCCCAAGAGATGGGCGCAATGGCACCGAATGCGGTCGCCACACCTTTTCCGCCTTTAAACTGAAAGAAAATAGGGAAAATGTGTCCTAAACAGGCTCCTAATGCCACCATACCTAATTCAAATTGCGTGAGCCCTAAATAATACCCCGCCCAAACCGGTAGCATCCCTTTTAACATATCGCAAATTAATACTGCGAGCGCCGCCCAACGTCCACCAATACGCAATACATTGGTTGCACCTGGATTATGAGAACCATTCTTTCGTGGGTCAGGTAAACCAGCAACCTTACAAATCAAAATTGCACTGGAAATCGAACCCAGTAAATAAGCAAAAATCATATAAAAAAGGGCAAATAGGCTCATTTTGTGCTCCACAATCTTGATTGTATTTGAAAAACTTGTTCGTTATTTTAACCAAACTTGATAGCATAAGCCCACTATATTTTTACAGGAATGAGAGATGGATCGTATTTTTATTGAAGAATTAGTCGTCTTCGCACAAATTGGCGTGTATGACTGGGAACAACAAATTAAACAAAAGCTCGTTTTTGATTTGGAAATGGCATGGGATTGTCAAAAAGCCGCAGAAACGGATGATGTGCAATACTGCCTCAATTATGCCGAAGTGAGCCAATTTATTTTAGATTATGTTCAAGCTAAGCCATTTTTATTGATTGAGCGAGTGGCTTATGAAGTGGCAGAGCAATTACAACAACGTTTTGGTATTTCATGGTTACGCCTCAAATTAAGCAAACCCAAAGCGGTTGCTCAAGCAAGTAATGTCGGAATTATTGTAGAACGAGGCGAGTTGAAATAATCGCTGAAAATTGACCGCACTTTGTTAATCTCAAAACAAAGTGCGGTTCATTTTTTAGATGTTTTTAAGCGCCAAACGGAACGCACTAATCCCACTTTTTAATACTAGCATGCTTAATATCATACTTGCCAATGGGTCAACCCATAACCATCCCAGAAAATAGGCACTGAGACCCGAAAGAATGGCAATAATGGAACCGAATAAATCGGTGAGTACATGCAGATACGCCGCTTTGATATTGAGATTATCATGATCGCTGTTCAACATTATCTTTGCAACGAAAAGATTCACCAATAATCCTAGAGATGCCACGCCAAGCATCGGTAATGCCATCATCTCGATGGGATTTTGCCAGCGTTGAATCGCTTCAACTAAAATCATCAATGCCACGACAATCAATGAGCCGCTATTAAGTAGGGCAATGTATCGTTGTTTTTGAGCGGATAAAAACAATGCTAGCAAGGCTAAAAATAACGATAAACTATCATTTGCCATGTGCCCCGCATCAGCCATGAGTGCCAAACTGTTAAACCAATAGCCACCAACAAATTCGACAACCATAAAGCCCGTAATGATGGCAAAACTGAGTGCTAAGATTTTTTTATCTTGTGGAATATGCTCATGAGATGAATGGTCATGATGTTCATGGGAATGATGGTTGGACATACGGCTCCTCATTGTGTCTTTGATTAACTTGGGATAAAGTATAAAGTCCGTAGTAACTACAAGGTCAAGGCTTAATTTTAACAAGATGAAGATTCACGAACTCAGTAAACAAAGCGGTATTCATTTAGAAACCATTCGGTATTATGAAAAAATGGGCTTGATGCCGGAGCCTAAACGTCTGGCAAATGGTTATCGAGATTATGATGAAGCCAGTTTGAAGCAATTAAAATTTATTAAAACCTGCCGAGCGTTAGATTTTAGCTTGGCCGAAATTAAATATTTTAATGCGTTGAAAACGCAGCAATCTCAACATTGCGAAGTGGATAGTATGTTGGCGAAGCATTTGGTTTCAGTTGAAGAGAAAATTGCCGAACTGACTGAAATTAAACATTTCCTACAAAGTTTAATTACCGAAGATGATCATCAAGCCGCAGATTGTAAAGCCATGGCCCAATTAAAAGCCTATTAAGTGCGGTCTAAAAAATATCAAAAATCCGCACGTTGATGTGCGGATTGGTCATTATTCCGGATCATCCGTAAACGCATTGTTTCGGAATATCGGCACAAAGGTTGCGAGATAAAGCACAAACACAATGGCAATTAAAATAGCCGGAATCGTGATAAAAAACAGCTCGTCCACATACATTAAACAAGCTCGGGAAAGTGCCGCCGTGAAAAGACAAAGCACAGCAAGGCGACAGAGTTTTGGGTAATCCAGTTTTGTAAAGCCACTATGCCATAATCCCGCGGTGAGCCAAATCATCATCATACTGCCGAGAATCCCGCCGAGTGTCACCATGTGTAACGGATCGGCAGTCGGTTCATCAATTAATTTATTGATGCCCATCCACAAATAGCCAATTGCGGCGAACAGTTGAAGGAAATAATAAGTGCGCACGTAATGTTTGCGTAGCAATTCGTGATGATGTAATTCGCGTAACTTAGCAAGCAAGATAAAGCCAACGGCAAAGGCAGTAAAAGCGGCTGTTTGCGCTGGTAACCATAATTCTGCAGCGGTATGGATCAGCAAGAATGTAATTGCGATATTCTTATACACGACATTCGGGATAAATACGGGATCTTTTAATGTACTTTCTTTCAGTGCCTCGGCGCCTAATAGAATGCTGACCCGAATCGATACAAACATCACCGCCGCCATATTCAAATGCACCTGTGCCCGCAATAATTTCAGGCTATCAGTCATGGCGTAAGCCGTCTGACAAACCATAAATGCCGCAAGTAACATCAGTAAAGTAAAATTGTCGGTATTGCGATCCAACCAAAACAGCCAAGCACAAAAGAGTAACAACGCGAGCCAATAAGCTGCCACTAAAAACGAGGCAGTTTGCGGGGAAAATGGCAATAACATCAATCCCGCAAGTAAGAGCACCGCTAAAATCGTCGCAATAGGTTTTAAATTACCTTTGTAATTTGTCCATTCGAGCATGGAAGCCGTCAGAAAACCGCCGTATGCGGCTGGTAGCATAAATTCTAAGAAAATTTTGCGGTGTAGGATGAGATCATCGGGGCTGATGAAAAAGCTCAAGGCACCAACAATCGCTAGAATGGCTGCACCAACAAAAAAGGGTCGCATCGGATGGGTAAAGAAATTATTCATAGTAATGGATTCCTTGAAATTCGCGTGCGACTACGGTTTCTTCAAAGGCTGAATTGCGTTCGGATAATGGCGTTGGCAAGGTAATCACATTTTGCACATCCATCCCTTTTGGAGAAAGCTGCATAATCTCTCGGCTTAATCGAGCTGCTTCAAAACGATCATGTGTCACTAAAATGCAAGCCATACCTTGTTGCTCAATTTTCTCTACAAGCATAGCGGCTAAAATACCACGTAAATCGCGATCCAAACCAACAAAAGGTTCGTCCAATAAGGCTAAATCACAGCCACATAGCAATAGACGCAAAAATGCCACGCGTTTTGCCATACCGCCCGATAATTCGGTCGGGTATTTATTCAAATCACCCGAAGAAAGTCCGATTTTTCCTGCTAGCGCAATGATTTCATGTTCATTTGGGTCATCCATAAAAATGGCGATATTCTGCATAGCCGTGAGATTTTCTAATAGACGATTTTCTTGAAACAGAAAGCCCGTTTTACGAAATGTATTCTTGATTTCACCCGATTTTGGCGTTTCCAAACCTGAAACTAAACGTAACACAGTGGTTTTGCCACAACCGCTTGGACCGAATAAAGTTTTCACTTCACCCGATTGTAAATCCATACTGAAATCGCGCACGATGGGATCGCGGAGAATTTCAAAACGCACATTCTTTAAACTCAGCATTATCTTCTCCACGGCATAAATAGGATTTCCAATGGCTTGGTAATCAAATATTCAAAGAGGGAAACAAACACAATCACCAACAGCACATAAGCCATCACTGTTGACGTATCTAACATGGCTCTGGCATCGGCAATTTTTGCACCTACACCCTCATTGGCACCCAAAAGCTCAGCCATAATCACGACTTTCACGCCCATCGCAACCGCGACGCCAATGCTGGAAATCACATAGCCCGTGAGATGGGGAACATACAAATAGCGGATTTTTTTCCACAATCCGAGTTTGTACGCATCAAACAATTCTTCATGTTGTTTGTTGACACTTGCCATGCCCATGGCGGCACTGGCAAAGGTCAGCGGGGCGACTAATACGATAATGGTAAATAGCACGCTAGGATTGCCAAAGCCAAACCAAAATAATGCCATCACGACCCAAATAATTGGCGGCATGGCTAACAAAATCGTAATGACGGGTTTGAGCAATGCCATAGCGGTTTTAAAGCTGCCCGCAATCAGCCCTGCGGCTAAGCCTGCGACTAATGCAATGGTAATGCCCACCACGGAACGCCATAACGAAATGCCGATTTCGTTTTGTTGGAAATGGTCGAGCAGATCAAGGGCTTTTTGAAAAACATCCGCGGGCGCAGGCAGCATAAATTCACCAAATACCGCGCTGCCCCAAGCCCACAATGCAACCACCATCATCGCCACGCTCAAGCCAGCAAAGCCGCTCCAGAGATAGTCGATGATGTAAAACAGGACAGGTTGTGGTTTACGGATTTTGTCAGTTTTAATCATGTTATGTGATTCAGTTTCAAATTAAGCCAAGAAGAATTTATCATCTGGTAATTTACCACCTAAGAGTTTTGGATTGAACGCCATCAAGGTTTCATAGAATTGCATGATTTCATTCTTCAGTTCACTGGCTTTGGTCACCGTTAAGCGCGCACCGTCTAAGCCCATTTCAATAGCGGCTTCTGGAGCAGGAAGATAATTAGCGCCAATTTCAGCCGCACTTTTGCGGTTAGCCATAATCCAGTTTAACGCATCACTTAAATCTTGATGGAACAGATCAAACTGTGCCTTATGTGCATGGAAGTATTCTTCATTGGCAATAATGCCCGCCATTGGAATAAGTGGTTTGGTATTAAATGCTTTTCCCCATTCTTTCACTAAATCAAACCCGCGCACAATCTCTGTACCGACAATTTTAGCTTTCTGTACGACTGCACTCGCCATCGGTTCTGGCAGAATGGCAGCATGGAAATCTTTCAGTAAGAACAAGCCAATCGCCTCAGTTGGTGTAGCTGCATAGGTGATATCCACTTTATTAATATCAATATTCAGTTTTTTCAGTAAAGCTTGCAATACGATGTCAGGCATATCGTTTTTAAATGGCACAAGGATTTTTTTACCCACCAATTCTTGCGGTGAAGTGATAGGCGTACCTTTACACATCAACTGTGTAATGCCATTGGTGAGAATATTCACCATGCCAACTTGTTGCCCTTGATTGCGTAAATTCACGCCCACATTACTTGGGCTCATCATCACTTTAAATTGCCCACTAGCCACGCCTGCGCGCAACTGATCTGGTGAACGCCAAATCTCTAATGCGACATTCGCTTGTTTGGCTAATTTACCTTGTGCCGCGGCCACCGCAATGGTCACACTTGGCATCGCCGGTGCACCATAAATAGTAAATTGTTCTTTCGTTGTCGCAAAGAGAGAAGGCGACATGCCCGCTGCTGTAAGTGCTGCGCTTATTCTTAAAAAATCACGTCTATTCATTGCCATGGTTATCTCCTTATGATGAAATAAGTCTAACGCCTATATTTTGATAATAGTTTGCATTAATTATCTTACTGGAGATGACTAAAGTAAAGAAAGACCGTCTGAAAATTGAATTCCAGACGGTCTTTGCCTTAGTCTTAAAACAGCACACATATAAGTGCGGTCGTTTCTTTGTGTATTTTTAATTACTCAGTTACGTAGAAAACTTGTTTTTCAAATTCGTGTTTACCGATTTTGACAGTCAGTACATATTTGCCGATTGGATCTCTGCGGTCGAATGTCCAGCAGTTCATCATGTATTTACCATTTTCTAATGTTGGTCTGGTATAAGTGATGGTATGGAGTTTTTTATTTGGTGAAGACACCACTTTCGCATTTTCAATCGAACTGGAGAATTCACTTTGAGCTTGAGCTTTAAAGGTTTCACTTACCGTTGCTTTTTTACCAAAATGACCTGTTGCGAGCCAGCATACTTTCTCAGCTTTACTGGAACGAGAGGTTTCTTTTTTATTTAAATCAGGTGATGGCTCTTGAGTTCTATCAAACACAGAGAGATAAATAGTGGGCTCATTTGCCGTATCTTTAGCTGTGTCTTTTGATTCTGGTGATGCAGCAAATGTGGCTGTTGAAAATAGGGTCGCAATTAAAGCGAATGTTGAGATTTTTTTCATGTTAGATTCCTTTTTATATCATTATTTTATTGAACGATCATTATACCAAGGCAGCCCATATCTGCCAGCATTAAATTGGATGAGCCAAATAAGAAGGGATGCGTATTTGACGAAGGTTGTTCAAATTTTACTAAAATTTGTACTTTCTTTTTCACCCAAACCGTGTCTTTCCAGGCTAGTTCCGACACATCAACGTTGGTGTCATCTTGGCTTTCAATCACAAATTTAGCGCCTTGAATGGTGAAACCTACTGGTAGCGAGCTGTTGATGATCCAACGTTCGACGGTGCCGACTTTAGCTGAAACATCAACACGGCGCGGGTCAAAGCGTTGTTTATTGATTAAGCCATTCGTTACATCCAATTCAAAGGTGCGTTCTTGGGTGATTTTACTTTCGAGCATAGCTGTGGCATCAGTATTGAATGACTCATTCATTTTTTTGCTGAATGCAGAGATTTCGCCTTGTGGGCGAAGTTCTAGAACGGTGTTATCTGCAAAATCATTACCTGAGCTGAACACATTTTTGATTTTGTCGAAGAAACCACGTTTAGCCCCAGAGATGAGCGATACCCCTTCTCCTTCACTTAAATTAACTAATACTTCAGCACGTTCCCCCGGTGCAAGAATGAGAGAATTTATCGCTTTACCTTGAGGTAAAAAACCTAAATCTCGTGCAATAAGCAACATGTCTTGTTCGTTATCTAAACGCAGATCATAGGCTCTTGCCAATGAAGCATTGAGTAAACGTAAGCGTATCCAACCGCGAGGGACGTCAAGATAAGGTGCTTCTTGTCCATTAACGAGAAGACGATTACCGACAAAGTGCGGTTGATTTTGCTTAAATAATTGTAATCCGTCACCGTTAAATTCCATGTCTTGTAAGATTAATGGAATATCGTCCACGCCGTATTTATGAGGAAGCTGTGATTTTAAGCTTTGATCATCTTCAATTAACCACATCCCCACAATGCCACGATAGGTTTGATAAGCTGAGTTAGCCAGGGTTGCAGATCGATACCAGCAAGTCGCGGCAGGTTGGTCTATTGGAATAATCGGTGCCCAAGATTCCCCTTTTTTCAGGACTTTTGCAGCACCGCCAAATAATTCGCCACTGGCTTGTAATCCTTGAATGGAGAGAGCAATACTTTGTGGCAAATTGTTGTGATAATTGAGTTTTGCAAAGGAACCCGATTTGATGCGAATAGTGGGGCCAAGATAATTGCCGTTAAAGCCCCATACACTGACACTATGGGAGCCATCTAACTTGTAGCCGGTTTCTTCCATATTAAGAATAATGGGGCGACCACGTTTCGCTTCCATCAACGGAGGAATAGTTAATTTTTCACGAGACGCCGCTAATACCGATTGAGGTGTGGCAGCAAGTGCGGTTGAAATTGCGGTAGTTTTTAATAATTGGCGACGAGAAAGACGCAACATATTATTTTCCTTGTGCAATTTCAGCATCGAGTTCAGCGATGCGTTTTTCCATCAAATCATGACAGTAAGTAGCAAGTTCGCGAACATTGTCTTTTGTGTATGATGACACATCAATTGGATCCATCATTTCACAAATCACCTTACCATTATCCCAACGATTTAAATCAATTTTGTTGTGAGTCGTCGAACATACTACTGGCACGATTGGTACGCCAGCCGCAATTGCAGCATGGAATGCACCGGTTTTGAATGGCAATAAACCACGACCACGGCTGCGTGTGCCTTCAGGGAACATCCAAATTGACAGGTTGTCTTTATTGATACGGCGAGCAAGTTCAGTCATGGTGCTGTGTGCTTTAGAACGATTTTCACGATCCAAGAAAATATTGCCGGTTACCCAATATAAAATACCGAAGAAAGGAATCCAAATTAGGCTTTTTTTACCCACACTCACCGTGCGAGGGAGTACCATGTAAGAGATGGTTACCATATCGAAATTATTTTGGTGGTTACCGATGTAAATACAACGCGGCATATTCTCTTTATTTTGTGGAAAACGGTGTTCTACTTTTAAGCCAAATAAAGGGTATAAACGACCAAACCAGCGAGCCATAACGCCCACATTGCTTGGGTTTTTGAAACGAATAAAGGAATAGATCGTACCGAGCACACAAATTAAAATACAACAAAGTGCAACGATAAGAATTCTGGCGATTTTTAACATAGAAAATACCTAATTAAAATTTTTGGAAAGTATAGCAAATTACACAAAAATGTGTGCTAATCTAATGAAAAAAATGACGGAATAGTTATGAAACCCATTTATTTTATTGCAGATCTTCATTTGAGCGAAACGCATCCTGAATTAACCGCACTTTTTAACGATTTTATGCAAAACAAAGCACAAGAAGCACAAGCGGTTTATATTTTGGGGGATCTTTTTGATTTTTGGATTGGTGACGATGAAACTTCACCTTTAATCTCACAAGTAAAACAGTTGATTAAAAACCTGACAGAAAAGGGCATCGCTTGTTATTTCATTCATGGTAATCGAGATTTCCTGGTAGGGAAAAAATTTGCACAAGATTGTGGTTTAACGTTATTGCCTGACTATCATTGTGTTGATCTTTATGGTGTGAAAACCTTAATTTGTCATGGTGATACCTTATGTATTGATGATGTGAAATATCAGCAATTTCGCCGAAAAGTGCATCAAAATTGGCGTCAAAGACTGTTTTTATGTTTGCCATTAAAAGTGCGGTTAAAAATTGCAGAGAAAATTCGCGCGAAGAGTAAACAAGATAAGCAATATAAGTCGCTGGATATAATGGATGTGAATTTAGCGTTTACGGCACAAACCGTAAAAGAATTTGGCGTAAATCGATTAATTCACGGTCATACGCATCGAGAAGCCATCCATCAGGAAAAAGGGTACACGCGAATTGTGTTAGGCGATTGGCGAAAGGATTATGCCTCAATTCTGGAAGTAACAGAAAACGGTTATCGGTTTATTTAAACAAAAAGCACAGGATTAAACCTGTGCTTTTTTGTATTAAAACGTGCTGATTTTCAACCGCACTTTATTCTACGGTTACCGATTTCGCTAAGTTACGAGGTTGGTCTACGTCGGTTCCTTTAATTAATGCCACATGGTATGACAATAATTGCATAGGAACGGTGTAGAAAATTGGTGCAATAATTTCATTCACTTTTGGCATGGTGATGATTTTCATGCCTTCGCTTGGTGTGAAGCCTGCTTCTTTATCAGCGAACACATAAAGTTGACCACCACGCGCACGCACTTCTTCAATGTTTGATTTCACTTTTTCAAGTAATTCATTGTTTGGTGCGACCACGATAACCGGCATATCTGCATCGATTAAGGCTAATGGACCGTGTTTTAATTCACCTGCCGCATAAGCTTCAGCATGGATATAAGAAATTTCTTTTAATTTCAATGAAGCTTCCATTGCGATAGGGTAGAACTCACCACGACCTAAGAAAAGCGCATGATTTTTCTCTGCGAAGTCTTCTGCTAATGCTTCGATGTCTTTATCAAACGCAAGGGCTTTTTCAACTTCAGCCGGAAGTGATTGTAACGCTTTTACAATTTCCACTTCTTGTTCGCTTGAGATATTGCCTTTTACTTTACCAATGGCAGTGACTAACATTAATAATGCGGCCAACTGAGTGGTAAACGCTTTGGTTGATGCCACACCGACTTCAACGCCTGCACGTGTCATGAAAGCAAGATCAGATTCGCGTACTAAAGATGAACTTGATACGTTACAGATCGTTAAGGCTGCCATGTAACCTTTTTCTTTTGCAAGACGAAGTGCTGCAAGGGTATCCGCTGTTTCACCTGATTGAGAGATAGTCACTAACAAGCTATTCGGACGAGTCACGAATTTGCGATAGCGGAATTCAGATGCGATTTCAACATCACAGCTTACGCCAGCAAGTGCTTCAAACCAGTAACGAGCAGTCATCCCTGCATTATAAGAGGTACCACAAGCCACAATTTGAATGTGTTCAACTTTTTCTAAGATTTCTGCTGCGCCATTACCAATAGCATCCACAATCACGTTATTGTGAAGGATACGTCCTTCCATGGTGTTGATTAATGCATTTGGTTGCTCATAGATTTCTTTTTGCATGAAATGGCGGAATTTGCCTTTTTCTGCTGCATCATTTTCAAGGTTAGACTCGTGCACTTCACGTTCTACCTTTTGACCATTAGCATCGTAAATATCCACGGTACGACGTGTGATTTCTGCGATATCGCCTTCCTCTAAATAGATGAAACGACGAGTTACGCTTAATAGCGCAAGTTGGTCAGATGCCAGGAAGTTTTCACCAATTCCTAAACCAATTACTAATGGGCTGCCTGAACGCGCAGCCACTAAATGTTCTGGATGTTCACGATCTAGCACAACCATGCCGTATGCACCAGTAAGTTGTTTTACGGTTTTTTGGACAGCTTCAAGAAGATTTGAGGCGGTACGCATTTCCCAGTTAACAAGGTGTGCAATTACTTCGGTATCGGTTTGAGAATTAAACACATAACCACGTGATTTAAGTAATTCACGTAATTCTTCGTGATTTTCGATGATACCGTTATGGACAACAGCAAAGTTACCTGAAGTATGCGGATGAGCATTAGCTTCAGACGGTTCACCATGAGTTGCCCAACGGGTGTGAGCGATCCCTGTACCACCGATTAATGGTTTTACTGCAACGGCTTCATCAAGGGCTTTTACTTTACCCAAGCAGCGTACGCGGTGTAATTCATGGTTTGGATCCACAACAGCAACACCTGCAGAGTCATAACCACGATACTCTAAGCGGTGTAAACCATTAATTAAAATTTCTGCTACATCACGTTGTGCTACCGCACCAACAATACCACACATAGTTTTTCCTTATTTAATAAAATTAAAAGTCTTGTTTTTCTGACCGCACTTTATGTCACATCCACACAAATTACTTCCACGCCTTGCGCCACTATAGCTTCTTTGTCGGCCTGAGATAATTTGTTATCGGTAATCAGCACATCAATTTGCTGCCAGGTTAATTCCACATTTGGCATTTTTCTGCCAATTTTTTGTGATTCCACCATCACAATCACTTCACGAGACACCTCAGCCATCACTTGGCTCAAGCGAACCAACTCATTAAATGTTGTTGTACCACGTTCTAAATCAATGCCATCAGCACCAATAAATAATTGGTCAAAATCATAAGAACGTAGCACTTGCTCGGCAATATTGCCTTGGAAGGATTCGGAACGCGTGTCCCAAGTGCCTCCCGTCATTAAGAGCGTCGGTTCATTTTCGAGTGAACGTAATGCGGTGGCCACCGAAAGCGAATTCGTCATCACAACCAAGCCTTGCTTGCGATTAAGCTGTTTAATCAAGGCGGCGGTTGTGCTGCCACTATCTACAATAATGCGATTGTGATCACGAATACGTTCTGCAGCTGCCTTTGCTAAGACTAACTTTCGTTGCGAAAGTTCATCATCTTGTTCTTCTTCGATGATTTCTTGTGGCATTAAAATGGCACCACCATATTTACGAAGAAGGAAACCATTACTTTCCAATGCAGTGAGATCTTTTCGAATCGTCACTTCAGAGGTGTCAAATAACTGTACGAGTTGTTCTACACTGACTTCACCTTGTTCTTGCAGAAGTTGCATGATGGCATGTCTGCGTTGTTGGGTATTTCGGTGTTGAATGTTTCGTTTCATTATTTATATCCCGTAATAAGTTTCGGTTCGGAATTATATCGACAAAATAATGATTGTAAAGTTAAAATTTAGGCAACAAAAAACCCTGACAAAGCAGGGTTCAATTAAAATTCGTTTTAAGACTAATTATTTGATTGCGTCTTTTAATGCTTTACCAGATACGAATGCTGGAACTTTAGATGCTGCGATTTTGATTTCAGCACCAGTTTGTGGGTTACGGCCAGTACGTGCAGCACGTTTGTTTACTTTGAATGTACCGAAACCGATTAATTGAACAGGTTCACCTTTTTTAAGGCTACCAGTGATAGCAGCTAAAGTCGCTTCTAATGCAGCTTTAGCTTGTTTTTTGTTTAATTCAGCTGCACTTGCAATTGCATCGATTAAATCTGTTTTGTTCATAAATTTGTACCTTCTGTTAAATTAAAATTGACTCTATTCAAATAAGCGTAGCTTTTAACTGCTACGGCTTGGGCAAGTCTAATCGAACTTGGGGGGAAATAAAAGCCCGATTTGCAAAAATTGTGACAAATCTCACGTTATTGCTCAATTTTTATACCAATATTGGAGATTCCCTCCTGTTTGATCTCGTTTCGGAGGGATAAAATCAAGTCTACATCGCGTTTTTCGCAGTCTTTAAGTAAGCGATAGATTTGCCATTGAAGGTCAAGTTCTTCTTCAATTTCTTTACGGCTTTTCAGCTCAGTCTCAGAAAGATCACGATCTTCTTGTGTTTCTAACAAAGAACAAACGGTGCCTAGTGAAATTTGGCTGATTTGAATTGCTTTTTCAAGCGTATCGCCCGCGATAATTGCATGCAATAATTCACCTAGCGCTTCACAAGCATCGAGAGCGGGTACCACACCAAAGAAGTCGTAATCATTCACATCAGGAATGATTTCTTCAAGTTTCTCTAATTGGTTCTCGAAATTAATCTTTGCCTCTTTAACCGTTAGAAACTCCCACACTAAGTTTAAAATGTTGTGATAGGTTTTGTCTGCGGGCTTTTGTTCCGTCATTTGGCAAAACAATGCAAAGTTCGGTGCCATACGTTCGCATAAGCAAGCCATAAAAGTTAGATGTTGCCAGCTTTCAAGATTTTCGAGACGCTTGTGAATCGGATTTCGCATTTTTTTCTCACTTATTTATGATAGGCTTTAGAGAACTCATGAATCGCATCCACGAAGATTTTTGGTGCGCTTTCCGGCACATCTTGGTGAATACCATGACCTAAATTAAATACATGTCCGCTGCCTTGACCAAAATCAGCTAAAATTGACCGCACTTCTTGCTCAATACGTTCCGCCGGGGCATATAACACGCTTGGATCCATATTGCCTTGTAGTGCCACTTTATGGCCTACGCGCGCTTTTGCATCCGCTAAATTAACTGTCCAGTCTAATCCGAGCGCATCACAGCCTGTATTAGCCATGGCTTCTAACCATAAGCCGCCACCTTTAGTAAATAAGGTCACCGGTACTTTACGACCATCGTGTTCACGAATTAAACCATCAACGATTTTATGCATATATTGCAGAGAGAAGTCTAAATATTCACGATGACCTAATACACCGCCCCAGGTATCAAACACCATGACCGCTTGTGCACCTGCTTTGATTTGTGCGTTTAGGTATAAAATCACGGAATCCGCCACTTTATCTAATAAAAGATGCAAAGTTTGCGGTTCGGCATACATCATTTTCTTGATTTTATTGAAGGTTTTGCTGCTACCGCCTTCAACCATATAAGTCGCCAGTGTCCACGGGCTACCAGAGAAACCAATCAATGGCACTTCGCCTTTTAGTTCACGACGAATTGTGCGCACAGCATTCATCACATATTGAAGTTCACCTTCAGGGTCAGGAATGGGTAAATTTTCGACCGCACTTTTGTTTTCAATTGGACGGGCAAATTTCGGGCCTTCACCTGCACCAAAACTTAAGCCTAATCCCATCGCATCAGGAATAGTTAGAATATCTGAGAACAAAATAGCCGCATCTAAAGCATAGCGACGAAGTGGCTGTAAGGTAACTTCACAAGCTAAATCCGCATTGCGGCAAAGAGACATAAAATCGCCCGCTTCTGCACGTGTTGCTTTATATTCAGGCAAATAGCGTCCCGCTTGGCGCATCATCCATACGGGGGTCATATCCACTGGTTCACGTAATAAGGCTTTTAAATAACGATCATTTTTTAATTCAGACATGGACTTTCCTTTATTTATTTTGTTCCGCTTTGCAAAGCTCAAGCGTAGCATTAATTAATTTGAGTGCGATAGTACCTGTTGGCGGTAATTCTGGCAAGGGGGCAGCGCTAGAAAACCATTGTGCATCATGCAGTTCTGTTTCTTGCAGTTGAATTTCTCCGCTGTCGTAATCAGCTAAAAAGCCCACCATTTGTGAATTCGGGAATGCCCAAGGTTGGCTACCGAAATAGCGAATATTCTTCACGCGAATACCAGTTTCTTCAAACACTTCACGATGAACGGCATCTTCGAAGGTTTCACCCACTTCCACAAAACCGGCTAGCGTGGTGTAAATACCTGCTTTGCCTGGCGTGTAATGGCGTTTATGGTTGGCTAATAAAATCTCTGTGCCACGGCGAACGGCGACAATAATCGAAGGGCAAATAACGGGATAAGTACGATAGCCACAACTTGTGCATTGAACCGCTAGCTCATCGTGAGTTTGTTCCGCTTTTTGACCGCACTTTCCGCAGAATTGGTGGGTTTTCAAAAAATGATTGATTTCCACGCCTCGGCTTAACAAATGAAAATCTTCAGTCGGTAATGACAACAAACTCCGTAAGGAAAGGTATTCTCGTTCATCTTGATCATTTTCTGCCACAAGCCATAAAGGTTGTGATTTCCATTTCCCGAGCAACATTGCTTTTTGCGTTGTGAGGCCGAGTTCCTTTGCTGTTCCGAAAGGCAGATCATTTTCCTGCCAATAAAGTGTCGATCCTTTGGTGAACAGCCAATATCCCTGATCTTCGGGCTGAATTGCATTCATATTTTTCTCTTTTTGTTTCAAAAGTGCGGTCATTATAAAAGGGATTTTTCGGAAAAACGAATTTAATTTCTGTGATAAAAATAGCTAGTCAGTTTTCGTTGTGCTACAGTAGCAACCTGTTTTTCTCTTTAAAATTAGGAATGACAAATGACTTTTTTCTCTTTTGCTTTTTTAGAAAATGCGATGTCTTTTGAAGGTTATTTTAAATATATCGCCATTTTTGTCTCGTTAGGTGCATTGCTTGTGGTGACAAGCTTATATTTACGTCATCGGTTACAAACCAAATATCGCGATCTCAGTATTATCTTTCTTTTATTAATTATTTTCTTGCTCGGTGTGCAATATAAGCAATATGAGCAAAATGAAGTCTATGCAGCTGATATCTCTAGCGTGGTGACATTTTTAAATTCGGTGAAAGATAGTCAAAATTTACAGAAAGAAGATATTCGTACCAATAGCCGTACATTAATGAACGGCATGATTTTAAATATTCGGGATCAGTATTTCGAAGTCCATTTTAATAATGATTTTTCAGCGTATACCTTATCCCCAATTAACTTAGTAAACCCTAATGTTACTGTGATTGATAAGGAGGATAAATAATGGATGGCTACACATTATTAGGCTTGAAATTGGCCATGGGTATTATTGGACTGGTACTCCAAATGAACTTAATGGGAAAAGGTAACCTTGCACCGACTTCCGCGATGGATCAGGTACAAAACTATGTGCTAGGTGGCATTATTGGTGGTGTGATTTATAGCGATAGTATTGGGGTATTCCAGTTCTCTCTCGTGCTCGTGCTTTGGACATTATTGGTTTTTACCCTCCGTTTTATCAAAAATCATAACAAATTAGTTAAATCTTTGATTGATGGTAAACCTGTTTGGGTGATTTCAAACGGCAAGGTAAAAACTGCTGAATGTATGAAAAACAGTATTACTGCTAATGACCTCATGTTTAAGTTACGTGCTGCCGGTATTTATGAAATCAAAACGGTTAAACGTGCGGTATTCGAACAAAATGGGCAACTCTCGATTATTCAATACGGCGATGATAACTTACGTTATCCATTAATTGTTGATGGACAATTAGATGATGATGTTTTAGACATTATTGATCGTGATGAAGAATGGGTTAAAGCTGAGTTAGAAAAACAGAACATAACGATTGAGCAAGTGTATATTGGCGAATACTTGAATGGTCAGTTAGTGGCACATTCATATGAAAACAAATAAAAAAAGACCGCACCTTAAAAGTGCGGTCTTTTTTTCGCTCATTTTAACCGACAACAAAAGGTAAATAACCCGCTCGGATGGCAAAAGGAATTGAAGTAATAATCACCCCAAGCACCAATACAAGTACTAACAATGCTTTACCGCCCCATACTCTGTATGGCAAGTTAGGATGAATAGCACGTGCTTTCCAAACTAATGCTACCGGTAAAACCACTGCGTAGAACGCGAACATTTGACCAGCATAACCCAGAGCGAGAATAAAACCTTCCGGATAGAAAAGGGAGAAAAGCACTGGGGGAATAAAGGTCATTAAACCTAATGAAATACGCCCTGCATGAATATCAAAAGATTGTTTGAGTAAGTCTTCGATACATTCTAATAAACCTAATGCCACCCCTAAGAATGAAGTGACCAATGCTAAAGTGGAGAAGGTTTTTACCGCATTCGCAATAATTGGGCTTTGGGTGATTTCTAAGGTTGCTTTCACTAAGCCATTTAACGTGGCGTCTTCGCGTAAAATTTGTAAGAACTCATTTTGGCTGAGTAAGCCGTGCGTAGAAAGCTGCCATAAAAAGTAAGCAAATAACGTGATGCCAGAACCCACTAAAATCGCAATGCGTAAGGATTTCACATTACCGTTTAAGTATTTATTTAAACTTGGAATGGAACCGTGGAAACCAAATGCCGTGAAAAATACAGGGCTTGCAGAAATAATTAAAGCGTTATCAATTGGCATCGCCATTAAGTTATCAAATTTGATGTTCGGTAGCATTAACGCGAGCACTAAGATAAAAGCAGCAATCATCACAAAGAATAACACGCGATTGATTTTGTCCACACTGTGTGTGCCGATGACAATAAAACTGCCGAAGAAAATGGTGAATACAAGCACCGCGATTTTGTTCATGGTGTCTTTATCGCCCATGGCTGGGAGTAAATCCATTAATAAGGAACCACCACCACTCACATAAGCAGCAATTAAGGCATATAAGAAGACAATTAAAACAGCAGTGGAAATAATTCGCCCTGCTTTACCAAAATATTGTGCAGCAAGTGTGCCGATCCCTGCATCACTGTCAGCGGTTTGATACAGTTCTACGAATAAAAGCGCGGTGAATGTGAGCACCGCCCACAAGCCAATTAATAAGAAAATCGTCGCCGTTAAGCCAATCCCTGCAGAGGTGAGAGGCATTGCCAACATCCCCGCACCAATCATGGTTCCTGCAACAAGTAAGGTACTTCCCACGGTCTTGTTCATTTTATCTTCCTTAGATTGTAATAATAAATTTACGATTATTGTATTTTAATCTTTACACCGTGTAAAGTAGGAGAAACAAAATTCTTCTACAAAATGTACGGTAGAAATGACCGCACTTTCCCGATAAAATAGCCGGCAAATCAATTAAGACAAGAGACAATAGTAGGAGAGCGCTTATGATTTATAGTATGACAGCCTTTGCACGCCTTGAAATCAAGAAAGATTGGGGCGATGCAGTTTGGGAAATTCGTTCGGTTAACCAACGTTATTTGGAAAACTTTTTCCGCTTGCCAGAGCAATTCCGTGGCTTGGAAAATGCTTTGCGTGAGAAACTTCGTCAAAATCTCACTCGCGGTAAAATTGAATGTTCATTGCGTATTGATAGCAAAAAACAAGCAGCGGCTGAACTCAATTTAAATAAAGAGTTGGCGAATCAAGTTATCCAATCTTTACAATGGATTAAGGCACAAGCTGGCGAGGGTGAAATCAATTTAGCGGATGTATTGCGTTATCCCGGCGTGGTGGAAGCGGCTGAGCAAGATTTAGATGCCATCAGTCAAGATTTGTTGACAGCTTTTGATGAGTTGTTGGTGGAATTTATTGCAATGCGTGGACGTGAAGGCGAAAAATTGCAAGCCATTATTCAACAACGTCTTGATGGTATTACGGTAGAAGCTGAAAAAGTGCGGTCACAAATGCCGGCTGTTTTACAATGGCAGCGTGAACGTCTATTGCAACGTTTTGAAGAAGCGAAGATTCAACTAGATCCACAACGTGTCGAACAAGAAATGATTTTATTGGCGCAACGTGTGGATGTGGCGGAAGAATTAGATCGTCTGCAAATGCACGTGAAAGAAACCAACAACATCCTGAAAAAAGGTGGGGCAGTAGGTCGTAAACTGGACTTTATGATGCAAGAGCTTAATCGTGAATCTAACACGTTGGCATCAAAATCCATTAATGCCGATATCACCGCTTCTGCTGTGGAGTTGAAAGTATTAATTGAACAAATGCGTGAGCAAATTCAAAACCTTGAATAGGAAAAATCATGGCAACATTTATTTCATTAAACCACTATGATTTGGTGGAAGTGGCGGGCGTGGATGCGGAGAAATATCTGCAAGGCCAATTAACTTGTGATGTGGTGCATTTAGCAGCTGGTACTTCAACGCTTACAGCACATTGTGATCCTAAAGGCAAAATGAACTCGTTGTTCCGCTTAATTAAGCTTTCATCAGAGCAGTTTTTGATTTTAATGCCGAAAAATTTATTTGCTCCACTCGATCATTTAAAAAAATACGCCGTGTTTTCAAAAGTGACTTTTCAAGTATTGGATTGGCAAATTGTCGGCTTGATTGGTGAAAAGTGCGGTCGAATTCAAGCACAAATCATCTTGGATATTGATGAAAACCGAGCAATTTTGATCAATCCTACACCGTTAGATGTCACCTTTAATGGCGATGAAAAACAATGGCTTTGTGCGGATATTCAAGCGGGCTTACCAAGCTTGAGTGCGGAAACGCAAAATGAATTTATCCCGCAGGCATTAAATCTACAAGCGATTGAACAAGCGATTTCTTTTACTAAAGGCTGTTATATTGGGCAAGAAACTGTTGCGCGAGCCAAATATCGTGGCGCCAATAAACGTGCGATGTATGTGCTTTCGGGGGAAACCACGGTTACACCGAAAATTGGTAGCGAAATAGAAATGCAGTTAGAAACAGCTTGGCGTAAAACCGGTACGATCGTAAGTGCGGTCAATTTTGACGGCGTTTTATGGTTACACGTGGTGATGAATAACGATTTAGAAGAAGGGATGCATTTCCGTTTACCTGAAGATGGAACTGTTCTGAAAATTGAACCGTTACCTTATTCCATCAATAGCTAAAAATCTAGTATAAGTATCATCTATGATGAAAAGAGAGAACCACAACGTTCTCTCTTTTTTTATTTTTTTAAAATCCGCTATAATTCTGAAAAACTCACGAATTGAACATTATGACTTATTATCTTGGCATTATGTCCGGCACCAGCCTTGATGGGGTGGACATTGCGCTTACTGACATCCAATCTAATCAAACCAAATTAATTGCGGCAGATTTCACACCGATGCCCGCAAAGTTACGCGAAAAAGTGACCGCACTTATTCAATCGGGCGAAACCTCGTTACAAGCTTTGGGTGAACTCGATCACCAATTTGGCTTACTTTATGCGGATTGTGTAAATGCCTTTTTACGTAAACACCAGTTAAAACCAGAACAGATTGAAGCCATTGGCTGCCATGGCCAAACAGTGTGGCATTCCCCAAAAGGTCAATTTCCGTTTACCATGCAAATCGGTGATATGAATTTATTAGCCGCTAAAACAGGTATTACGGTCGTTGGCGATTTGCGCCGTAAAGATATGGCATTTGGTGGACAAGGGGCACCTTTGGTACCCGCTTTTCACCAAGCGGTATTTTTTGATCCTAATTGGGCAACAGTGGTGCTTAATATTGGTGGTATTAGTAATGTATCCTTATTGATACCCGAACAGCCTGTCATTGGCTTTGATACAGGAACCGGTAATACCTTGCTCGACCAATGGATCGAAAAGCATCAAGGTAAAGCCTACGACAAAAATGGTGAATGGGCGACTTCAGGTCAAGTAAATTCAGATTTGTTAGCGGCATTATTAGATGAAGATTTCTTTCAACTTCCACCACCGAAAAGCACGGGGCGTGAATTATTTAATTTGGCTTGGCTAGAGAATAAAATTCAAAAAATAGTAGGCAAAACGACCGCACTTTTACCACAAGATGTGCAAGCCACTTTGGCAGAATTTACCGTGCAAAGTATTGTTTTAGCCCTTAACAATATTCAGACGACATTACCATGCCGATTACTTGTTTGTGGTGGTGGTGCTAAAAATCAGGCGATTATGAATGGCTTAAAACAAGCATTGCCAAGTTGGCGTATTCAGCTGACGACTGAATTAGATCTTGATATTGATTATGTGGAAGCGGCAGCGTTTGCTTGGTTGGCCTATCGTCGTATGCATAATTTACCCGCGAATTTGCCGAGTGTGACGGGCGCCACAAGTGCGGTCAGTTTAGGGGCGATTTTTCCAAAGGAATAAACCATGGCAGAAAATTTATTACAAACTCTTTCAACATTAATTACTGAGCAACGGAATCCCAATTCCATGAATGTAGATAGCTTGTCTGCATTGGAAATTGTACAGTTAATGAATGATGAAGATAAACAAGTGCCTTTGGCAATTGAAAAATGTTTACCTCAAATTGCCCAAGCGGTCGAATGTATTGTTGCTGCATTTCAACAAGGTGGTCGATTAGTCTATATTGGCGCCGGAACCAGTGGTCGATTAGGCGTACTCGATGCCTCTGAATGCCCACCAACATTTGGTGTGTCGCCTGAAATGGTGAAAGGTATTATTGCAGGCGGCGAACGCGCATTACGTCATCCAATTGAAGGGGCGGAAGACAGTAAAGCACAAGCCGTGGTTGACTTACAAACCATTCAATTTTCCTCAAAAGATGTCTTGGTGGGTATTGCTGCGAGTGGCCGAACACCTTATGTGATCGGTGCATTAGAATATGCGAAAAGTTTAGGTTCAGTGACCGTTTCGATTGCAAGTAATCCAAATTCAGCGATGGCAAATATTGTGGATATTGCCATTGATACGGTCGTGGGACCAGAAGTGCTAACCGGCTCGAGCCGCTTAAAATCAGGTACTGCACAAAAACTCGTGCTGAATATGCTTACTACTGCTTCTATGATCTTAATGGGTAAATGTTATCAAAACTTAATGGTGGATGTGCAGGCAAGTAATGAAAAACTGAAAGCTCGTGCCATTCGTATCGTCATGCAAGCCACGGATTGCGATAAGGCACTCGCAGAAGAGACATTAAAGCAGTCTGATCAAAATGCGAAATTAGCGATTATGATGATTTTGAGTGGACTAGATCGTGCTCAAGCAGAGACTTTATTAGAAAAACATCACGGCAAGTTACAACTTGCATTGAAATAAGTAAAAATAAAAACGCTAGGTATCAAACCTAGCGTTTTTTATCATTTAATAGTTTGCTCAATTAGCAATCTTGTTTGCCGTAAGCATCTTGACGAAGGATTTGACGAACGCCTTCATCAAATTGTGCTAAAACGTGATCCGCGTCTTTTGGATCTTTACCGCGAGCATCAAGATAGAACTTGATTTTCGGTTCAGTACCAGATGGACGAACGATTAAGCGGCTACCGTTTTCTAATACGAATACAAGGATGTCGCTTTGGCGATCTGTTTTAGTGTGGTCGATAAATTGTGCCACTTTAACACCACCTACTTCAGCTGGAGGCGTGTTACGAAGTGCGGCCATTAATTTACCAATTTCAGATAAATCGCTTACACGAATAGAAATTTGACCACTTACATAAGCACCGAATTCTTGTGTGAAGTCATTGGCGTAATCCGCTAAGGTTTTACCTTGTGCTTTTAAGTGACGCACTAAATCTAAGAATACGATCGCCGCTGAAATACCGTCTTTATCGCGTACTTTATCTGGGTCTACTAAGTAACCAAGCGCTTCTTCGAAACCGAATAATAAGCCTTGAACTTTACCGATGTATTTGAAACCGGTTAAGGTTTCTTCTGATTGGAAGCCGTATTTTTTCGCAATTTCAGCAAGCGCTGGAGAAGATACTAAAGAACACGCTAATACGCCTTTCTCACCTTTTGCATGATATTGTTTTGCTAAATACCAACCTAAGAAGCAACCTACTACGTTACCGTGTAAAGGTTTCCAGTTACCTTGTGCATCTGGAACAGCCACTGCCAAGCGGTCTGCATCTGGGTCATTGGCAATAATGAATTCAGCATTGTTTTCTTTTGCTACTTTAATCGCTAAATCTAATGCACCTTTTTCTTCCGGGTTAGGGAAGTTTACTGTTGGGAATGTGCCGTCTGGCCATACTTGTTCCGCCACAATATGAGGTTGTGGAAGCCCCGCTTTGGTTAAGGTTTTGCTTAATACTTCATAGCCTACACCGTGCATTGCAGTATAAACGTAGTTAATGTCTGCTTCTGGTTCTTTCGCAAGAGAAGCAGTTTTTTCGATATAAGCATTAACTACTTCATCATCTAACACAACATAATCTTGGCTGCGTGGTAAATCTTTTACATTACCTGCTGCAACTTTGTCGATTAATGCGGCGATATCTTTATCTGCAGGAGAAACGATTTGACCACCGCCATTCGCTTTACCCAAATACACTTTATAACCGTTATCTTCAGGTGGGTTGTGGCTTGCTGTCACCATCACACCTGCTGTAGTATCAAAATATTGGATTGCGTAAGCTAATACTGGCGTTGGTAATTTACGTGGAAGTAAATAAGCTTTCACGCCTGCACCTGCCATGATTTCAGCGGTGTCACGTGCGAAAACATCAGAGTTTTTACGACCATCATAACCAATTACGATAGAAGGTTGTTTGTCGTAATCTTTTAAATAATCTGCTAAACCACCTGCTGCCTGAGCCACTAAAACACGGTTCATCCCCATAGGGCCTGCTTGTAATGGTCCACGAAGCCCCGCCGTACCAAATTGTAAACGACCACTAAAGCGCGCTTGTAATT
>CAKAQT010000001.1:0-42209 GCA_916720325.1 Parahaemophilus parainfluenzae | reverse complement strand
ACTAAAGAGCAACAACAAGACGTCGTAACTCGTACATTCACAGAATCGTTCTAAAACACGATAAAATTTAACCGCACTTTAGCGGGAACATAAAAATTATGAGCCTGATTTTAAGTCAGGCTCATTTTTTATAGATGATATTTTTGGTAAAATTTAGCTAGATTTATTTTTTGGAAATTTATGTATGTCTGTTCTAGGAAGAATTCACTCCTTTGAATCCTGTGGAACCGTTGATGGTCCCGGCATTCGTTTTATTTTATTTATGCAAGGCTGTTTAATGCGTTGCAAATATTGCCACAATCGTGATACTTGGGATCTTGATGGTGGTCGTGAAATCAGTGTGGAAGAACTCATGAAAGAAGTCGTGAGCTATCGCCATTTTATGAATGCAACCGGTGGTGGTGTAACAGCATCAGGTGGTGAAGCCATTCTTCAAGCTGAGTTTGTACGAGATTGGTTCCGAGCTTGTAAAGCAGAAGGCATTAATACTTGTTTAGATACTAATGGGTTTGTACGTCATTATGATCACATTATTGATGAACTGATCGATGTAACCGATCTTGTTTTGCTTGATTTAAAAGAACTGAACGATCAAGTGCACCAGAACCTTATAGGTGTACCAAATAAACGGACGCTGGAATTTGCGAAATATCTGCAAAAACGTAATCAGCGTACCTGGATTCGTTATGTAGTAGTTCCAGGTTATACCGATAACGATCATGATGTTCATCTGCTCGGACAGTTTATTGAAGGTATGACCAATATTGAAAAAGTCGAACTTCTCCCTTATCATCGATTAGGCGCTCATAAATGGAAAACCCTTGGCTTTGACTATGAGCTCGAAGATGTTTTACCGCCGACAAAAGAATCACTTGAGCATATTAAAACAATCCTTGAAGGATATGGACATACGGTAAAATATTAAGCTAAGGTGTAAAAAGATTAACAGCAGGCTTTAGAAAGCTTTAAGGAGGAAAAATGAAAAAATTAGCATTAACGTTTTTAGGTGTAGCCCTTTTAGCAGGCTGTTCAGCTGTTCAATCGCCAGTTACACAAGAAGAGGTGACATTAACCCCCCCTTCAAAAGATAGAGTAGGGTATGTGCGATTAGTAAAAGATAAAAATTACTACATTGATACCGATTCAATTTGGGTGGACAACCAAGATTTAAACCAAGTGCATTTTGATGCGGTGGTGAATTTGGATAAAGGTTTATATGTGTATCCAAATGAGAAAAGACGTTATGCACGTTCTGTTCGCCAATATAAAATCTTAAACTGTAAGAACTACCATTTAACCCAAGTTCGTACTGATTTTTATGATGATTTCTGGGGCGAAGGTTTACGTGCTGCACCAAAAAAACAAGAGAAATACACCATTAGCTTAAAACCGAATACAACGCTCTATGCGGCGGCACAAATCATTTGTGTTAACTCAGATAGAAAACCTTCTTTAGATTTAGAAGGCTCAAAAGCGAAATAATCAATCAAAGTGCGGTTAGAAATAACCGCATTTTTTTATCTCTATGAAACTAATGAGCAGGCAATAAAAAACGGCCAATATTTATCAAATATTGACCGCTCTTTTTATCTCTCAATGAAAGATTATTTCACACGAGAAACGTATTCGCCTGAACGAGTATCGACTTTAATTACTTCACCGATTTGAACGAAAAGAGGTACTTTCACCACTGCACCAGTACTTAATGTTGCTGGTTTACCGCCTGTACCCGCAGTATCACCTTTAAGACCAGGGTCAGTATCGATGATTTCTAATTCTACGAAGTTTGGTGGAGTGACAGTAATTGGCGCACCGTTCCATAAAGTCACGATACAATCTGCTTGGTCTAATAACCATTTTTCTGCATCACCCACTGCTTTTGCATCAGCAGAGTATTGTTCAAATGTTTCTGGGTGCATGAAGTACCAGAATGCATCATCTTTGTATGAATAAGTCAGGTTAAGATCCATAACATCAGCAGCTTCAACCGAAGTACCAGATTTGAAGTTTACATCTAATACTTTGCCTGAAATTAATTTACGAATACGAGTACGAGTAAAAGCTTGGCCTTTACCTGGTTTAACGAATTCGTTTTCAACGATCACACAAGGCTCACCGTCTTGCATAAATTTTAGACCTGGTTTGAAATCACTGGTAGTATATGTAGCCATATTAAAAATATCCTAAAAAATAGAGATTGTTTGAAAGTGCGTATTTTAACCCGAAATATTGCGATTAGAGAAGAACAAAATTGGTTAGAAACCCTAAAAAATGCGATTTCTGATCCGAAAATCTTATTAAAAACCTTAAATTTACCTGTTGACGATTTTGCCGAGGATATCGCTGCCCGTAAACTTTTTGCTATGCGAGTGCCTTTACCTTTTGTTGAAAAAATGGAAAAAGGGAATCCGAAAGACCCACTTTTTTTACAAGTGATGACAGCTCAACAAGAATTTATTGAGGCCGAAGGGTTTAGCCAAGATCCTTTAGATGAGCAGCAAAAAAATGCCGTGCCTAATATTCTGCATAAATACCAAAATCGCTTGCTGTTCATGGCAAAAGGAGGCTGTGCCGTTAACTGTCGTTATTGTTTCCGTCGCCATTTTCCTTATGATCAAAACCCAGGCAATAAAACGAGTTGGCAACAAGCAATAGACTATATTGCGGCCCATCCTGAAATTGAAGAAGTGATTTTTTCGGGTGGCGATCCGATGATGGCAAAGGATAGTGAATGGGCGTGGCTATTAGAACGCCTTGAAAAAATACCGCACTTACAGCGTTTACGTATTCACTCTCGCTTGCCAGTCGTGATTCCAGAGCGCATTACGGATGAATTTTGTGATTTATTGCTAAAAAGCCGATTACAAGAGGTGTTTGTCACGCATATCAATCATCCAAATGAAATTGATGAGGCACTCGCTTTGGCTATGCAAAAACTGGCAGGCGCTAAAGTGACCTTACTCAATCAATCAGTCCTTCTAAAAGATGTGAATGATAACCCACATACATTAAAAGTATTGAGCGATAAGCTATTTCAAGCGGGAATTTTGCCTTATTACTTGCATTTATTGGATAAAGTGCAGGGGGCGAGCCATTTCTATATCTCGGATGAGCGTGCCTTACAAATTTATAGAGAATTGCAGGCGCTCACTTCTGGCTATTTAGTACCCAAATTAGCACGAGAAATCGGTGGAGAGCCAAATAAGACTTTATACACAGCGTAAGATCCGATAAAATACGATTCAATTTTTCACCGCACTTTTGTGCGATCTTTAGTTTAGCAAATCGAGGTAATACCGTGGATAATAAAAATCAACCTAACGACAATTCATCTCAAAATGAATTAGATTTAGGATTTAATCACTCTGACTCTGTGACACCAAGAAAACCGGTTCAACAAAGTGGCTCAATTTTTGATAAAGCCAAAGGTTTATTTGGTAAAAAAGAACAGCCAGATACACAATTCCATGTTCGCCGCGAACCAACTTTTGGTACGGCAGCAAGTCAACCTTTTTCACCTTCTCAAGCATTCCAAAGTGAAAATACTGAACAATCAGTGCAATCAAGTGCTTTCGGCGCTCAAGAGCCTGTTGAAAATGTTCAAGTAGAAAACGCAGCGGAAGAAAAAGTGATTTTTGAAAATTCACCTGCAGAAGATATTGTGGAAGAAGTGAAAACTCAAGCCGAAACAGTTGCACCGACAGCAACCGCTGCGGCAGCAAGCTTGAAATCACCAGAAAAATGGAAGGTTTTACAAATGTTACCAGAAAAACATCGCCGTTTATTTATTGCGATTTTGGGTTTAGTGGTATTGTTGATCATTTTCTTCACCCTAAAACCAAACTCAGATACGGTAGAGTCTTTTGAACAACAAAACAGCAATGAAATTCCGGTTCAATTCCAATCATTGGATCAGTCTCAACCGGTTGAAACCACAGTATTAGATAACAATAACAATGCAGCGCCGACAACGACAGAACAAGTTGCAAATGACGCTAAATCAGATACACCTCCAGCCATGGAGTACGTAGGTGATAAAGCAGATGCGGCGAAATCACAACCTGCAGAGCCTGCACAACAAAATGTTGCTCAACAACCAGTAACCCAACCAGCACCGGTTCAACCGACTGTTGCTCCTGCACCAGTTAAAGAACCTATGAAAACAGTACAACCAACGGTAGAAAAACATACCGCAACAGTTGAGCATAAAGCAGAACCTCGTCGTGAACAAACATCGGTGGTTCAAGAGAAAAAACAACCTAAACCTGTAGCTGAAAAAGCAACAGTTCAGCCGACTCAAACCGTGAAAAAAGAGTCAAGCAAAATTCAAGAAGCGAAACCTGTTGCAACTAAAGATAGTAAGGTTCAAATTGTGGATGCGAAATCAGCAAGCAACAATGCGGTGAAAGCAACAGAACCAACAGCACAAACCGCTTCAACAGGTGCAACAAAAACATTAACGGTGCCGCAAGGTGTTTCACTGATGCAAGTATTCCGTGATAATAAATTGAATATTTCAGATGTGAATGCCATGACAAAAGCAAGCGGTGCAGGTAATGCATTAAGCAGTTTCAAACCTGGTGATAAAGTACAGGTATCTGTGAATAGTCAAGGTCGAGTGAGTGAGCTTCGTTTATCAAATGGCGGCAAGTTCATTCGTCAAGCCGATGGTTCATATCAGTATAAAAAATAATTTTTAGTGGGCGAGTAATCGCCCATTTTTCTAGATAAGATTGTTTATTCTTGCTCATTTCGTAAAGTGAGCAATCATAAACAACCCTTGATGGAAATAGAATTCATGTTAAAAAAATTAAGCGTAATTTTGACCGCACTTTGTCTTTCCGCTTGTTCACAAAATGTTGAGTTAAGCAAACCCGCACCACAGAAAATGAAAGTGCAAACCGTTGATAAAAAATCCCAAAAGGGTTCAGCGACGGTTTATTTGTGTAAAGGCAATAAAGAAGTGAGTGTGGTTCATACCAAGCAAAAACAGAAAAGTAAAAAAACACTCAGCCAGGTGACCGTTACTTTTAATGATGTAACCGAAAAATTGACACGAGTGATTTCTGAGCGTGGGAGAAATTATGCGAATATTCGTTGGTATTGGCAGGAGCGTGATGACTTCAGTCAATTACAAACTAGCGTAGGTGAAGTGCTCGCAGAACGCTGTGTGAAACAACCAAGTGAATTAAAATCAGGCAAATAATTCTTGTATGGATCTCCAACGCGGCTTTGTGTTACATCGTCGTCCTTATAGTGAAACCAGCCTTTTGGTGGATTTATTCACTGAAGAAACAGGTCGTTTGACGGTTATTGCAAAAGGTGCACGTGCGAAACGTTCTGCATGGAAATCTGTCTTACAGCCTTTTACGCCATTACTTCTTCGTTGGTCAGGAAAAGGCGCATTAAAAACACTCACGAAAGCAGAGCCCGCAGCAATTACGCTGCCTTTACAGCAAACGGCTTTATACAGCGGGTTTTATGTAAATGAGCTGATTACTCGAGTGATCGAGCCAGAAACGGCCAATCCACAACTTTTTCAGCATTATCTTCAATGCTTAACAGGCTTAGCCACTCAACCACAGGTTGAGCCCACATTGCGTCTATTTGAATTTCATTTACTTAAAATCTTAGGTTATGGCATTGATTTTCTGCATTGTGCAGGATCAGGTTTACCAGTAGATGAATCGATGACTTACCAATATCGTGCGGAAAAGGGTTTTATCGCCTCGTTAGTAAAAGATAACTTAACCTTTTATGGGCGAGATTTGCTTGCTTTTGACCGTTTGGAATTTACCAATGAGTCCGTCTTGCAAGCAGCAAAGCGCTTTACTCGAATCGCACTCAAACCTTATTTAGGTGATAAGCCGCTGAAAAGTCGAGAATTATTTACGCAAAACGTACTTTATTTAAAATAATCCCTTTCTTTAATACAAACAGATTAAAAACACCATCATGGCTTTACTTTACGCTCCACAAAAAAAACAGAAAACCACCCAAAAAGTTGTCGCTGAAATTCAGGATTTAGATTATCAAGGGTTAGGTGTCGCCAAAATTCAAGGTAAAACTTGGTTCATTGAAAATGCCTTGCCAATGGAAAAAGTGGAAGCGATAGTGACGGATGAAAAGCGTCAATATGGTTTAGCCACGGCACAAAAATGGTTACAAAAGAATAATCAGCGTGTTGAGCCGCAATGTCGTTATTATGGACGTTGTGGTGGATGCCAAGGCCAACATATTCCTGTGGAAATGCAACGTAAAGCGAAAGAGAAAGCTCTTTTTTCTCGATTAAGTAAACTGCAGGCAGAGCCTATTCAATTAATGCCAATGATTTGTAGCGAACAATGGGGCTATCGTCGTCGTGTACGATTAAGTTTGCTGTGGAATGCTAAACATAAAACTATTGAAATGGGATTTCGTCAGAAAAACTCCAATCAGTTAGTGAGTATTCAGCAATGCTTAGTCGCAGAGCCTGCGATTAATCATCTTATCCCCAAATTGACCGCACTTTGGGCGCAATATTCAGCCCCGAAACAATTAGGGCATATTGAATTGGTTTCTGCTGAGAATGGCGTAGCCATGTTGTTACGTTACAAAGGAAATTTAGCCGAAACTGACCGCGCTTTATTGCTCGAGTTTGCACGCCTCAATGCCGTGAATTTATTTTTGCAAGATGATCAAAGTATTCAACTTGTGCATGGTGAAATGCCTTATTATGTCTTAGACGATATTCGTTTATCTTTTGATATCCGCGATTTTATTCAAGTGAATACCCACTTAAATCTGCAAATGGTTGAGACTGCTTTAGATTGGCTTGATTTGAATCAGAATGATCATGTCTTAGATTTATTCTGTGGCATGGGCAATTTCACGTTGCCTTTAGCCAAACGCGTGAAAATTGCAGTTGGAATTGAAGGGGTTTTTGACATGGTGAAAAAAGCCCAAGCGAATGCACAGTTTAATCACATCGATAATGTTGAATTTTATCAAGCCGATTTAGACCAAGTTTTTTTAGAACAACCTTGGGCAAAACAACATTTCAATAAAATTCTTCTCGATCCACCTCGCAGTGGCGCCGCTTTTGCACTGAATGCGTTATGTGAGCTTGGTGCAGAAAGCATTCTTTACGTATCTTGCAATCCTGCAACCTTAGTACGGGATGCTGAAATTCTTCGCGCTTTTGGCTATCGCATTATCAAAACCGCCATGATTGATATGTTCCCGCATACTAGTCATTTGGAGTCGGTGACATTATTTATCAAATAAGGTGTAAATTCTGATAGAATAGTCAGACTTTTTTGTTGTCTTAAAAAGACAACTCGGCTGACAGGATGTTGCCGAGCCATATTCATCAACAAGGGGGTATTATGGTTGCAGTTCGTGGTTCTCACTTATCAAATCCACATGATTTTGAGATCGAACAATGGTGTTCGAGCCTTAAACTTGCTGCCCCCGTAGAAAAGTCTCTGATTGATGCATGGTATTATGCCCAAGCCAAAATAGCTGAACATGCCGATCAAATGGAGAATGCAATCCTTACATTGCAATCCGGTGTGGAAATGGTGGAGATTCTGCATGAAATGAATATGGACAGCGAAAGTTTACTCACCGCTATGCTATTCCCCTTAGTAGCAAACAAAATTGTCGATTGGGAGCAAATTCAGGAACATTTTGGTCCTAAAATCACCAAACTGCTTAAAGGTGTGGAGGAGATGGATAATATCCGTCAGCTCAACGCCAGCCATTCTGCCAATGCGTCTCAAGTGGATAATGTACGCCGTATGCTCCTTGCGATGGTGGACGATTTCCGTTGCGTGATCATCAAACTTGCTGAACGTATTACGTTTCTTCGTAATGCGGAAAATCACTTTTGTGAAGAAGAAAAAGTATTGGCAGCCAAAGAATGTTCCAATATTTATGCCCCATTGGCAAACCGTTTAGGGATCGGTCAATTGAAATGGGAGCTTGAAGATTACTGCTTCCGTTATTTGCATCCAGAACAATATCGAAATATTGCCAAATTATTACATGAGCGCCGCTTAGATCGTGAGCAGTATATTGCAGATTTTGTCACAGAGTTAACCGGTTATTTAAAAGAAAATATCGACCAGGTTGAAGTTTACGGTCGTCCAAAACATATTTATAGCATTTGGCGAAAAATGCAAAAGAAACATTTGGAGTTCAGTGGCTTATATGATGTCAGAGCGGTTAGGGTGATCGTACAGAAATTGCAAGATTGTTATACGGCGCTCGGTATCGTCCACACACATTTCAAACACTTGCCAAAAGAATTTGATGATTATGTCGCCAACCCGAAACCAAATGGATATCAATCCATTCATACTGTGGTGTTAGGAAAAGGTGGTAAGCCAATTGAAGTGCAAATTCGTACTCAGCAAATGCATGATGATGCGGAGCTTGGTGTAGCCGCCCACTGGAAATACAAAGAGGGCACGACAGGTAGCCTTTCCGCTTACGAAGAAAAAATCACTTGGTTACGTAAATTACTTGCATGGCAAGATGATATTACAGATTCTGGCGAAGTGATGGCTGAATTACGTAGCCAAGTCTTTGATGATCGCGTATATGTGTTTACGCCGAAAGGTGAAGTGGTTGATTTACCCGCGGGATCAACGCCTCTCGATTTTGCTTATGCGATCCACAGTGAAATTGGCCACCGTTGTATCGGAGCGAAAGTTGGGGGACGTATTGTGCCATTCACTTATCACCTGCAAATGGGTGAGCAAGTGGATATCATCACGCAGAAAAATCCAAATCCAAGCCGAGATTGGGTCAATCCAAACCTAGGGTTTACTCATACCTCAAAAGCGCGAGCCAAAATCCAAGCGTGGTTTAAGAAACAAGATCGTGATAAAAACGTTCCAGCGGGTAAAGAGCAGTTAGATAATGAACTTGCGCGTTTGAATATCAGTTTGAAACAGGTTGAGCAGCTTGCCTTGCCACGTTATAACTTAAGAAACCTCGAAGATTTATATGCGGGCATTGGTAGCGGAGATATTCGCTTAAATCAGTTGATGAATTTCTTGCAAAGCCGATTGATCAAAGTGACGGCTGAAGAAGCAGATCAAGAAATTCTCCGCCATGTGGCGAGTAAAAGTGCGAATACTGCACAGCAAAAGGCGCAACAGAAAGCCGAGCAACAACAGAATAAAGGCTATGTCATTGTTGAAGGGGTCGGTAATTTAATGCACCATATGGCGCGTTGTTGTCAGCCTATTCCAGGTGATGCGATTGCAGGCTACATTACGATGGGGCGGGGTATTTCAATTCATCGTTGCGATTGTGAGCAGTTCATTGAATTACAAGCAGCCCACCCTGAACGCGTGGTAGAAGCTCTTTGGGGGGATAATTATGCGGCGGGGTTCCATATTAATATTCGCATTGTGGCCAGTGATCGCAACGGTTTATTACGCGATATTACGACCGTGCTCGCGAATGAAAAAGTCAGCGTGTTAGGGGTTTCAAGCCGTGCAGACACCAAAAAACAAGTGGCAACGATGGATATGGAAATTGAACTGAAAAATGTCGAAAGTTTAAGTAAAATACTGGCTAGATTAGCGAAGTTAGACGACGTTATCGAAGCAAAACGTTTATAGATTACAACATAGGAACTTTTATGTATAAAACCACGGGATTAACCCATTTAATTAACTCTACAAAATATTCTTTACAAGGCTTAAAAAGTGCATTCAAAAATGAAACCGCATTTCGCCACGAATGTTTTCTTGCATGTATTATGATTCCACTCGCATTTTGGCTAGGTGATACTAAAATTGAAATCGCTCTGATGATTTCATCGGTTTTACTTGTGATGGCAGTTGAACTGTTAAATAGTGCAGTTGAAGCGGTGGTGGATCGTATCGGTACAGAACGCCATGAGCTTTCAGGGAGAGCCAAAGACCAAGGCTCAGCAGCGGTATTCATTGCACTTTGCATTGTTGTCGTGGTTTGGGGAAGTATTTTATTTTTCTAAAGTGCGGTCAATTTTCAGTAACAATTTCGGCTTATGTGTTGTACATAAGCCGTTTTTGTAGGTGAAGTCGGACAAGATTTTATTCCTTAACGTTTGCTGATATAAATAAGAAAGATTTTTGCATATTCATATCCACAGGAGGACGCTATGCCAACAGTCTCAGCCTTAGGTGCGCTCATTGCACTGATTGTCGCTATTTTCCTTATTTTGAAAAAAGTCTCACCAGCCTATGGTATGTTAGTCGGGGCTTTAGTAGGGGGATTAGTTGGCGGCGCTGATTTATCTCAAACCGTGAGTCTCATGATTGGAGGGGCTCAAGGTATCACTACCGCAGTCATGCGAATTCTCGCAGCAGGGGTATTGGCTGGCGTACTTATTGAATCCGGTGCTGCGAATACCATTGCTGAAACCATTACAAACAAGTTAGGTGAAACAAGAGCATTATTAGCGTTAGCGTTGGCCACATTAATTTTAACCGCCGTTGGTGTATTTATTGATGTTGCCGTGATTACGGTCTCTCCAATAGCCTTAGCACTTGCTCGTCGTACTGACTTATCAAAACCCGCTATTCTCTTAGCGATGATTGGTGGGGGAAAAGCAGGAAACTTAATGTCACCTAATCCTAATGCGATTGCTGCAGCAGATACATTCCATCTTCCTTTAACGTCAGTGATGATGGCAGGGATTATCCCCGCTATTTTTGGCTTAATATTGACGTATTTCTTAGCAAAACGTTTAAGAAACAAAGGTTCGCGCGTTTCATCCCAAGAGGTTGTCGCAGTAGAAACACAGAATCTACCCTCATTTTTGACCGCACTTGTGGCACCTTTGGTTGCCATCTTCTTACTGGCACTTCGTCCGTTAGCTGATATTAAAGTCGATCCTTTAATCGCTTTACCACTTGGTGGTCTGATTGGCGCATTATGTATGGGCAAGCTTCGCCAAGCCAATAACTATGCGATTAGCGGTTTAGGGAAAATGGCTCCGGTGGCGATTATGCTACTTGGTACGGGAGCTTTAGCCGGTATTATTGCCAATTCTGGTATGAAAGATGTGCTCATTGAAGGCTTAAAACATTCGGGCTTACCTTCTTATATCCTTGCGCCAATTTCAGGTGCGCTCATGTCGCTTGCAACAGCATCAACAACTGCAGGGACAGCGGTTGCTTCGAATGTGTTTAGTTCAACGCTATTAGAGTTGGGGGTGAGTAGTCTGGCAGGTGCCGCGATGATTCATGCGGGGGCGACAGTTTTCGATCATATGCCACATGGTTCTTTTTTTCATGCAACTGGCGGTAGCGTAAATATGGACATGAAAGAACGCTTAAAATTGATTCCTTATGAAAGTGCAGTGGGGTTAATGATGACCATTGTGTCCACCTTAATTTTTGGTGTATTTAGTTAGTTTAAGGAGAAAATATGAAAATTGTCATTGCGCCTGATTCATTTAAAGAAAGTTTAACCGCACTTGAAGTGGCTAATGCGATTGAAAGGGGCTTTAAACGTATTTTCCCAAACGCTGAATATGTGAAATTACCAATGGCAGATGGGGGAGAGGGAACCGTACAATCTTTGGTAGATGCCACTCAAGGCCGCCTGATTGAAACGGAAGTCACAGCACCGTTGGGTAATCAAGTAAAAAGCTTTTTCGGTTTATCGGGTGATGGTAAAACGGCGATTATCGAAATGGCGGCCGCATCGGGATTACATCTTGTTCCAATGGATAAACGAAATCCTTGTCAAACCACTAGCTTTGGTACGGGGGAGTTGATTAAGCAAGCCCTAGATCTTGGCGTACAACATATCATTTTAGGAATTGGTGGGAGTGCCACAAATGACGGTGGTGCGGGTATGCTGCAAGCGTTAGGTTTACGTTTATTGGATAAAAATGGGCAATCCATTGGCTTTAGTGGTGCAGCATTATCTAATCTTGCTGAAATTCAACTGGTTGATTTAGATCCTCGATTGCAACACGTACAAATCGAAGTGGCTTGTGATGTGAATAATCCACTTTGTGGTGAACGAGGTGCCTCTGCGATTTTTGGCCCGCAAAAAGGTGCCACGCCTGAGATGGTGAAGGAACTCGATGCTGCATTAGCCCATTTTGCCGAAATTGCCGAGCGAGATTGTGGCAAACAAATTAAAGATCAATCAGGTGCGGGTGCAGCAGGTGGTATGGGCGGTGGTTTATTGCTCTTACCTAATGTGCAACTGAAAGCCGGTGTACAGATCGTGTTAGATAATTTGAAACTCGCTGAGCAAGTTAAAGAGGCTGATTTAGTGATTACTGGTGAAGGCCGTATGGATGCGCAAAGTATCTTAGGTAAGACCCCTATCGGTGTGGCGCGCACGGCGAAACAATTTAATAAGCCTGTCATTGCGATTGTGGGTTGTTTGCGTGAGGATTATGAAGTGGTGTATGAACATGGCATTGATGTGGTGTTCCCAATTATTCGTAATCTGGGCGATTTACCGACAATTCTCAAACAGGGCGAGCAGAATTTAATCTCAACGGCTCAAAATGTGGCGAGATTATTGTCATTAAAATAAGCTTTTCATACTAAAGTGCGGTCAAAAATAACGATAAATTTGACCGCACTTTTTTATTTTATCCCCGTGGATGGAATCTTTCATGAAGGTGTTTTAAGCGTTCTTTAGCCACATGAGTATAGATTTGCGTGGTGGAGAGATCGCTGTGTCCGAGGAGCATTTGCACAACACGGAGATCCGCACCATGATTCACCAAATGTGTCGCAAAGGCATGACGGAGAACGTGTGGAGAAAGTGCATCTGTATTGATTCCTGCTAACACGGCATAATGCTTTATACGATGCCAAAAGGTTTGGCGAGTCATTTGTTGAGCTCGTTGACTAGGAAAAACCACATCAGAGCTTTGCCCATTAAGCAAAATAGGGCGACCGTAAAGTATGAATTGTCGCACCCAAAACGCGGCTTCTTCTCCCATTGGTACAATACGTTCTTTGTTACCTTTACCAATCACACGCACGACACCTTGTTGTAAATTCATATTCTCAATAGTGAGCGTGACCAATTCCGTGACACGTAATCCAGTGGCATAAAGTAATTCCAACATGGCTTTATCACGTAACTCGAGCGGAATTTCGACATCAGGTGTATTTAATAAATCCGTGACTTGTTGCTCGGTTAAATATTTAGGTAAGCGGCTTGGCAATTTAGGTGAGCTCAGTACAGCACTTGGGTCATCCGTACGATACTTTTCACGATACAAATATTGGAATAATTTCCGCATTGCACTCAACATTCGCGCAGTGCTGGTGGCTTTGTAACCTTGCTCTAAACGACTGCCTAAAAATTGTTGCAGATCTAAGGGTTCGAGAGTTTCGAGGGATAAATTTTGTTTATCCAACCAATCACAAAGTGCGGTCAAATCGAGACGATAGGACTGCACGGTGTTTTCAGACAATCCTTTTTCGATCCAATATTCATTTAAGAACAAATCGACTAGCGTAAGGTTATTCATGTTTACACTCTATGTACCAAAAAGGCTTTCACACCACGCGGAGTGATAAATAAGCCAATGAAGGCAAAGGCAGCCATTAAACTAAAGGCATAAACTGGCGAAATTGGATAAAGTATGCCAGAAAGCGCAGTGAAAATCGCAATGGCTGCACATCCCGCCAAGGCATTGTATAAGCCTTGTAATTTCGCAATATGGGTTTGTGGTTGAGTGGTGATATAACGCACGGTCGCGTAATGGCCAACGACATAAGTAAGACTGTGAAAGCATTGTAGTAAGACAATCTCAACAAAGGTATCGGCATAACCGAAAGCGAGCCAACGCACGATAGCCGCAATACCGGTGAGATAGAAAAGGGCTGTAATGGTCCAGTTTTTGAATAATCGGGTGGAGAAGAAAAAGACCACGATTTCAGCTAATACACTGATTCCCCAAAATAAACCTGCATCGGAAACGGAGTGGCCATGATTTGTCCAAAAAATAGTGCTATATGAGTAATAAGCTGCATGCGATCCTTGAATGAGTGAAATCGCAATAAACAAACGAAGGGTCGTTTTATTTTTCAGTAAGTCTAAAAATCCAACGGAATTTTCGACCGCACTTTGGGGTTCATCTTGCGGCATTGGGTTCGGATGAAGTAATTGCACAATACAGTAAAAAACGAGTATGCCTGTGATCATCCAAGTAATATATTGTTCACCCACGAGTCCAATAAAATAACCGAATACCATCACACCGACAACGAACGCAAAGGAGCCAATTAAGCGCGCTTTACCGTAATCTAAATGAATTTGCTGTTGCCATGTGCTGGCGAGGCTATCGCCAATCGGCATACCGGCCGCATTCACCATGGAATACAATGCAAGTCCAATAAATAATAGCCAGAAATTGTGTGACATCAGTCCAATTAATGCCATTGTAATGGCACTGGCCACGCCTAAATAACGTAACCCATTTACTAAGAGAGAAACACGTTTTATTAAGCCGGAAAACAAAATACCGCCGCTAAAACGGAAAATGTAGGCGCAGGCAAGCAATAAGCCTATGCTTTCTTCGCTATAAGATTGCGTTTTCAACCATGCAGGGAAAAGCGGAAGAAACACGCCGTAGGCGCAGTAGTAGCCAAAAAAGCTCAAGGCGAGCCAAGTAAAAGGACGAACTTGCATTAGAATAATTTTTCCATTTCTTGTGAGCGTGCCACACAGGCCTGCATCGCTTGTTTAATGATGTCGTTAAATTGGTGTTGATTGAACACATTCAACGCGGCTGCGGTGGTACCGCCTTTTGAGGTGACATTTTCTCGTAAAGTCGAAAGGGCTGTTTGAGGATTTTCAATCACCAGCTTAGCCGAGCCTAACATAGCTTGTTGTACCAACTCTCGCGATTGGTTTTCATCTAATCCCATTTCTATTAAGCCTTGTTGCATGGCTTCTAAAAATTGGAAGAAGTAAGCCGGGCTACTGCCAGACGCAGCGGTGACTGCATGCATGTGATCTTCATTTGTTACCCAAGTGGTTTTCCCTACAGCTGAAAGTAAATCTTCCGCAAAAGTGCGGTCAATTTCAGGTGTGTTTTTATCAGCAAATAAGCCAGCCATACCTTCACCCACTAATGCAGGTGTGTTTGGCATCACGCGAACAATGGATTTTGCTGTTGGAAGGAGTTCAGCTAATCGGGCAGTCGAAATACCCGCAGCAATAGAAATGATTAATTTATCAGAGAAATCAACCGCACTTAATGGCTTGCAAACATCGGCTAGTACTTGCGGTTTAACCGCAAATAACACTACTTGAGATTGTGTGATGGATTGCTCGTTATCCGTAGAAACGGCGACGCCATATTGTGCAAAAAAAGCACGTTTCTCTTCATTAGGATCATTAACGATAATTTTGTCGGCAGGATAACCTTGTTTTAATAGGCCTAACACAATCGCTTGTGCCATATTGCCACCACCGATGAAGGCAATTAATTTCTGTTGCATCATTTTTTCCCGTGAGTTTATGGGCTACAATGTCGCGTATTTTACCCTATTATGAAGGAAGTGTTACGATGTGGTTTAAAAATTTAATGTCATATAGGCTGACTGAGCCCTTAGATTGGGATCTTAATGAATTACAACGCCAGTTGTCAGATTGTGAATTTCATCCTTGTGGCTCACAAGATCAAAGTAAATTTGGTTGGACGAATCCCTTGAAAGGCAGCGAATTATTGCATTTTTCTGTGGGTAAACACATTTTATTGGTTGCGAAAAAAGAAGAGAAAATGTTGCCGGCTAATGTGGTAAAACGTGAATTAGATGAACGCATTGAAAGCCTTGAGCAAAAAGAAAACCGTAAATTGAAGAAAACGGAAAAACAAACGTTAAAAGATGATGTGGTGATGAATTTATTGCCACGCGCATTCACTAAAAATCAGCAAACTTCTGTATGGATTGATACGGAGAACAACCTTGTTCATGTCGATGCGGCATCCAGTAAACGTGCAGAAGATGCCTTAGCATTATTGCGTAAATCCCTCGGTTCGTTACCGGTTGTGCCGTTGGCTTTTGCGAATGAACCTTCGACCATTTTAACGGATTGGATTGTGCAGGAAAAAATCCCGCATTGGTTGGTGGCGTTAGAGGAGGCTGAACTTCGTGGAAGCCAAGAAGACAGCGTGATTCGTTGTAAGAAACAACCTTTAGAAAATGAAGAGATTCTCGCGCTTTTACAAGATGGCAAAAAAGTGGTGAGCAAGCTCGCATTGGAGTGGGAAGATACGCTGACGTTTGTATTTAATGAAGATTGCACGCTCAAACGTTTAAAATTTGCCGATGCAGTGCGTGAGAAAAATGCGGATATTTTAAAAGAAGATTATGCGCAACGCTTTGATGCTGATTTTGTATTAATGACGGGCATTTTATCTAAACTGACAGAAAACTTACTCGATGAATTCGGAGGCGAGAAAGTAAGATTAGGTTAGTTTAATCATGAAATAAAAAAAGGCGAACATCATGTTCGCCTTTTGTTTGCTTAAAAGTGCGGTCAAATTACCGCACGTTTTTAATTAGTGTGTACTCGTACTGGTTGTCGTACGGTTTGCACGTTTACGATCGTTTTCCGTTAAGAGTTTTTTACGGATACGGATCGATTCAGGTGTGACTTCCACTAACTCGTCATCATCGATAAACTCGATGGCTTGTTCAAGTGTAAATTTCACCGGCGTGGTTAAGACGATGGCATCATCTTTACCTGATGCACGCATATTGGTGAGTTTTTTACCTTGTAAACAGTTAACGGTTAAGTCATTTGTGCGGCTGTGAATACCGATGATTTGACCTTCGTAAACTTCTACGTTGGCTTCGATCATTAATTTACCACGCTCTTGTAAACCAAATAGCGCATAAGCTAATGCTTTACCCGTTGCGTTAGAAATTAATACACCGTTTTTACGTTGGCCGATTTCACCTGGTTTGATGTCATCGTAGTGATCGAAACTAGAGTAAAGTAAACCAGTACCAGATGTCATAGTCATGAATTCACCACGGAAACCGATCAAGCCACGGCTAGGGATGATATATTCTAAACGTACACGACCTTTTCCATCTGGCATCATATCGCGAACTTCACCTTTACGGATACCTAATGCTTCCATGACAGAACCTTGGTGTTGTTCTTCTACATCGATGGTAACTTGCTCGTAAGGCTCTTGTTTTTTGCCGTTGATTTCACGGTAGATTACTTTAGGACGAGAAACCGCAAGTTCATAACCTTCACGACGCATATTTTCAATTAATACAGAAAGGTGTAATTCACCACGACCAGAAACACGGAATTCATCTGGGTTTGGCGTTTCTTCTACGCGTAATGCGACGTTGTGAACTAACTCTTTGTTTAAACGTTCAAGAATTTGACGAGAAGTCACATATTTACCTTCTTGACCTGCAAACGGTGAAGTATTTACACAGAAGAACATGGTTACGGTTGGTTCATCAACGGTTAATGAAGGTAAGGCTTCAACCGCGTTGATATCACAAATAGTATCCGAGATATTTAATTCACCTAAACCGGTAATGGCAATGATGTCACCTGCGTAAGCAACATCTTCTTCATAACGTTGTAAACCAAGGTGACCTAATACTTGACCGACACGGCCTTGGCGAGTTTTACCTTCACCATCAATGATCGTTACAGGTTGATTTGGTTTGATTGATCCACGTTTGATACGACCGATACCAATAACACCCACATAGCTGTTATAGTCTAATTGGGAAATTTGCATTTGGAATGGCGCATCAAGCTCCACTTTTGGTGGTTCAACGTGTTGAACGATCGCTTCAAATAATGGGGTCATATCTTCCGCTAATTCTTCGTGTTCAAGACCTGCAACACCATTTAATGCAGAGGCATAGATAATAGGGAAGTCTAATTGCTCATCGGTTGCACCAAGGTTAACGAATAAATCGAAAACTTGATCCACAACCCAATCAGGACGTGCGCCTGGACGGTCAACTTTGTTGATAACTACGATTGGTTTTAAACCGTGAGCAAAGGCTTTTTGTGTCACGAAACGCGTTTGTGGCATTGGGCCGTCAAAGGCATCTACCACTAAAAGTACAGAGTCCACCATAGAAAGTACACGTTCTACTTCACCACCGAAGTCGGCGTGTCCTGGGGTATCTACGATGTTAATGCGATAACCATTCCAGTTAATTGCGGTATTTTTTGCAAGAATGGTAATACCACGTTCTTTTTCAAGATCGTTTGAGTCCATTACGCGTTCATCAACATCACCACGAGTTGATTCAAATGTACCAGATTGTTGAAGGAGTTTGTCAACGAGGGTGGTTTTACCATGGTCAACGTGAGCGATAATTGCGATATTGCGCAATTTATTAATATCAATGTCGTTTTTCATTTATTACGTTCTTAAAGTTTAAGTTTTGTAGGGTGGAATTTTTATGCCACCGAATAGTCCAAGTAGTTTGAATTAGTGAGTAAACTCACTCTACGAGAATCTCGAAAGGGCAAAAATTATACACGATATTTCGCTGCTCTGCTATGCCAGGACATAAAATAAATCTCATGAAAAAAGCAAGCGATTGCGTTATAATGCTCTTTTAATTTTATTAAAGATTATACACATAGCAAAATAGAGGACTCCTTATGCCAAATGCAAATGCAATTGCCAACGTATTCAAACTGATCGAAGAGAACGATATTAAGTTCGTGCTACTTCGTTTCACCGACATTAAAGGTAAAGAACACGGTGTTTCTATCCCGGTTAGCCTTGTCGATGAAGATATGTTTGAAGATGGCAAAATGTTCGATGGCTCTTCTGTTGAAGGTTGGAAAACCATTAACAAAGCCGATATGCTTTTAATGCCAATCGCTGAGACTGCAGTAGTCGATCCATTTGCGCAGATCCCAACACTTTCAATTCGTTGTAGTGTTTATGAGCCAACAACCATGCAAAGCTATGATCGTGATCCGCGTTCAATCGCTATTCGAGCAGAAAACTATATGCGTTCAACAGGCGTTGCAGATCAGGCATTCTTTGGTCCAGAACCTGAGTTCTTCTTATTTGATGATGTACGTTTTGATGTATCAATGAACCGTGCTTCTTTCGCCATTGATGACATTGAAGCCGCTTGGAACACCAACAAAAAATATGAAGGTGGTAACAATGCTTATCGTCCATTGAAGAAAGGTGGTTATTGTGCGGTGGCACCAATTGATACCGCTCATGATATTCGTTCTGAAATGTGTTTGATTTTAGAAGAAATGGGCTTAGTCATCGAAGCTCATCACCATGAAGTGGCAACAGCAGGTCAAAACGAAATTGCAACGAAATTCAACAGCTTAACCTTAAAAGCAGATGAAACACAAATCTATAAATATGTGGTTCAAAACGTTGCCTTAGAACACGGTAAAACCGCTTGCTTTATGCCTAAACCAATTACGGGTGATAATGGTTCTGGTATGCACTGTAATATGTCATTAAGCAAAGATGGCAAAAACATTTTCCAAGGTGATAAATATGCTGGCCTTTCTGAAACCGCACTTTATTACATCGGCGGTATCATTAAGCATGCAAAAGCATTAAATGCATTCACTAACCCAAGTACGAACTCATACAAACGTTTAGTGCCTGGTTTTGAAGCGCCAGTATTATTGGCTTACTCGGCAAGTAACCGTTCTGCGTCAATTCGTATTCCAGCAGTAACTAGTCCGAAAGCAATCCGTATTGAAGCGCGTTTCCCAGATCCGATGGCAAACCCGTATCTTGCTTTCGCTGCATTATTAATGGCAGGTCTTGATGGTGTGGTGAACAAAATTCATCCAGGTGATGCAATGGATAAAAATCTTTATGATCTTCCACCAGAAGAATTAAAAGATATTCCAGCAGTCGCGAGCTCGCTAGAAGAGGCATTGAATTTATTAGAAAAAGACTATGAATTCTTAACGCAAGGTGGGGTATTTACGAAAGACTTTATTGAAGCATTTATTAATATTAAACGTAAAGAAGTAGAACGTTTAAATATGACACCACATCCGGTTGAGTTTGAGATGTATTATGCATAAGAAACAGTAGATACCTAGTTTAGAACAAGAAAGTGCGGTCAAAAATGACCGCACTTTTTTCATAAGTATTGTATTCTTTAATTGTGAAATAGTATTATTTCAAATAGAATACAGGGTAATGTTTTATTTGTTAAATAACCAAGAGGATGAAAATGAGCAAAACAATTTTGGTTACTGGTGGTGCTGGTTTTATTGGCTCTGCAGTTGTTCGCCACATTATTGAAAGCACGCAAGATAACGTGGTAAATGTTGATAAATTAACTTATGCAGGTAATTTAGAATCTTTAGAATCTGTAGAAAATAATCCACGTTATGCATTTGAACAAGTGGATATTTGTGATTCAAAAGCATTGTTGCGTGTATTTGAACATCATCAACCTGATGCTGTAATGCATTTAGCGGCAGAAAGCCATGTTGACCGTTCTATTGATGGGCCAGCAGCTTTTATCGAAACAAATATAGTAGGTACTTACACGCTATTAGAAGCAGCTCGAGCCTATTGGAATACTTTAAATGATGAGAGAAAAGCAGCATTTCGTTTTCATCACATTTCAACAGATGAGGTATATGGTGATTTAGAAGGAACAGATGATTTGTTTACTGAAACTACACCTTATGCACCTAGCAGTCCTTATTCAGCATCTAAAGCCTCTAGCGATCACTTGGTTCGCGCATGGTTACGTACTTATGGTTTACCAACGATTGTGACTAACTGTTCAAATAACTATGGTCCATTTCATTTCCCTGAAAAACTTATTCCATTAATGATTTTAAATGCACTAGATGGAAAACCATTACCAGTTTATGGAAATGGTCAACAAATTCGAGACTGGTTATTTGTAGAAGATCATGCGCGTGCATTATATAAAGTCGTAACAGAAGGTAAGGTAGGTGAAACATACAATATTGGTGGGCATAATGAGAAAGCAAATATTGATGTAGTACGTACTATTTGCAGTTTATTAGAAGAGTTAGTGCCAAATAAACCAGAAGGTGTAGCAAAATATGAAGATCTTATTACCTATGTGAAAGATCGCCCTGGTCACGATGTACGCTATGCGATTGATGCAGCCAAAATTGGCCGAGAATTAGGTTGGAAGCCACAAGAAACTTTTGAATCAGGTATTCGCAAAACGGTAGAATGGTATTTAAATAACACAAAATGGTGGAGTCGTGTATTAGATGGCTCATATAACCGTGAACGTTTAGGTAACTAATTATTAACAAGCGGTGAAGTTTTTCTAATGATTTGTAAAAATCTAAGAATATCTGCCCGCTCTTTTAAAGGTTCTCTTATGAAAGGTATTATTCTGGCAGGCGGTTCTGGTACTCGCCTTTATCCCATTACTCGAGGTGTGTCTAAGCAACTTTTGCCTGTTTATGATAAACCGATGATTTACTATCCACTTTCAGTATTAATGTTAGCGGGTATTCGTGATGTTCTTATTATTACTACCCCTGAAGATAATGAAAGTTTCAAGCGCTTATTAGGTGATGGTTCAGATTTTGGTGTGAATTTACAGTATGCAATTCAACCCAGCCCAGATGGTTTAGCTCAAGCATTTCTTATTGGTGAAGAGTTTATTAATGGTGATAGTTGTTGCTTAGTGCTAGGCGATAACATTTTCTATGGTCAACACTTCAGTCAAATGTTGCAAGAGGCTGTTAAACAGCCCCATGGAGCAACAGTATTTGGATATTTAGTGAAAGATCCTGAGCGCTTTGGTGTAGTGGAATTTGATGAAAACTTCAAAGCGGTTTCGATTGAAGAAAAACCAGTTCAACCAAAATCAAACTATGCTGTAACAGGTTTATATTTTTATGATAACCGTGTGGTAGAATTTGCAAAACAAGTCAAGCCCTCTGCTCGTGGAGAATTAGAGATTACTACTCTTAACGAAATGTATTTAAATGATGGCTCACTCAACGTGCAATTGCTCGGACGTGGTTTTGCATGGTTAGATACTGGTACACACGAAAGTTTACATGAGGCGGCTTCATTTGTTCGTACCATTGAAAAGGTGCAAGGTTTGCAAGTAGCATGTTTAGAAGAAATAGCATGGCGTAATGGTTGGCTAACTTCAGAACAAGTTGAACAACTAGCGAAACCAATGACGAAAAATGAGTATGGTCAATACTTGCTTAGAATAATTAAGGAAAAAAAATAGTGTGGCAAAATTCCTAATCACAGGGGCAAATGGACAAATAGGTTTCGCTTTGACACAAAGGTTAAGGCTTGAAAACGGTCATGATATATTAGCTTTAAAACATAACGAGCTTGATATCACGAATAAAAATGCTGTACTGTCTTTGGTTGATTCGTTTAAGCCGAATATTATTATTAATGGGGCAGCTTACACTCATGTGGATAGAGCTGAAACTGAAGAGTCACTAGTTCATGATGTTAATGTTAAAGGGTTAAAATATTTAGCTGAGGCTGCAAATAGAGTTAATGCAACTATCTTGCATATATCTACTGATTATGTATTTGATGGATATAAAAAAGGTAAATATACAGAAACCGATATTACTTGTCCCTTAAGTGCTTATGGCAAAAGTAAGGCAGAGGGAGATAAGGTGCTTCTTTCCCTTGTTTCAAGAGTGATCATTTTACGTACTTCTTGGGTTTTTGGCGAACATGGCAATAATTTTGTGAAAACTATGCTTCGCTTAGCCAAAAAACACGATACATTAAACGTTGTTGCGGATCAAATTGGTGGGCCAACTTATGCTGGAGATATTGCTAGTACATTAGTTCAGATTGCCGAAAAAATTATTAGAGGCGAAAGTATCGAATATGGCATTTATCATTTTAGTGGCGTGCCATATGTTAGTTGGTGTGATTTTGCTAAAGCTATTTTGGCTGAGGCTGTTTCGCAAAATGTGTTAGAGAAAGCTCCTTTTGTAAATGAGATTACGACTGCGGATTATCCAACCCAGGCTAAACGTCCAGCCAATACTTGCTTAGATTTAACTAAAATTCAGCAAGCGTTTGGAGTTAAACCAAGTGATTGGAAAAAAGCATTAAAAAATATTAAGGCTTATGCAGAATAAGAAAATATAAGGATTCATAATGAAAGTTATTGATACTAAAATTCCCGATGTAAAATTATTAGAACCTCAAGTATTCGGTGATGAACGTGGTTTCTTTATGGAAACCTTCCGTGATGAATGGTTTAAACAAAATGTAGCAGATCGTACTTTTGTACAAGAAAATCATTCAAAATCGGTAAAAGGAGTATTACGTGGATTACATTATCAAACTGAAAATACACAAGGTAAATTAGTGCGTGTAGTATCTGGAGCTGTATTTGATGTTGCCGTTGATATGCGGGAATTCTCTCCTACATTTGGACAATGGGTAGGTGAAATTTTATCTGCTGAAAATAAACGTCAGCTTTGGGTACCTGAAGGGTTTGCACATGGCTTTTATGTTTTAACTGATGAAGCTGAATTTACTTATAAATGTACTGATTACTATAATCCTAAAGCAGAGCATTCCTTAATTTGGAATGATGAGACCGTCGGTATTGAATGGCCTTTAGAGAGCGAACCGAGTTTGTCAGCAAAAGATTTAGCTGGAAAAATTTTAAAGGATGCTGTGAAATTTAAATAAGATATTGTTTATGAAATCATTTGTAAATCAAATTAAATATATCGAATTATTGAAGCAGTTGGTCCTTAAGGATATAAAACTAAAATATAGAAGAAGTTATTTAGGCTATATTTGGAGTATTTTAAATCCTTTGTTAATGATGATTGTATTAACAGTGGTTTTTTCAAACTTATTTAAATTCGATATTCCTAATTTTTCAGCCTATCTTCTTACAGGACAATTAATTTTTGGTTTTGTTTCAGAGGCGACCTCTAGTTCAGTCACAGCTATTGTTCATAATGCTTCTTTAATTAAAAAGACATATGTACCAAAGTATATTTTTGTTTTATCTAAAATAACAAGCTCATTAGTTAATATGCTGTTTGCAATGATAGCCCTAATTCTTGTGATGATTTTTACCCAAGTAGAAATTACATTGAATGTTTTATGGGTTCCCATAATTTTCTTAGAGCTTTATATTTTTAGTTTAGGATTAGGATTCATTTTATCGGCTTCAACTGTATTTTTTAGAGATATTCAATATTTATGGGGTGTTTTTACTTCTATTTGGATGTATTTAACTCCTATAATTTATCCTGTGTCTATTATTTCTCAAGAATATCGTTGGTGGTATGATAACCTTAATCCTATGGTGAATTATGTTGAGCAGTTTAGAAATGTAATTCTAAATGGGCAGAGTTTGTCAATGGAGTCTTTATCTCAAGGTTTTATTATATCGATAATTCTATTATTAGTCGGTATTTGGTTTTTCAATCGTAAAGAAAATGAATTTATACTTTATATCTAAATAATTATGAATGATATAGTGATCGAAGTAAAAAATGCTACAGTAAGATTTAATAAATCAGCTGAAAGTATTAGTGGTTTAAAAGAATATATTATTAAGATGTTAAAACGAGAACTAATGTTTCAAGAGTTCTTGGCACTTAAAAATATTAATTTTACTGTAAAACGAGGGGAGTCTTGGGGATTAATTGGGAAGAATGGTTCAGGGAAATCTACTTTACTTAAATTAATTTCAGGAATTATCAGACCTTACCAAGGAAATGTAACAGTCAATGGCTCTATTTCACCATTAATTGAATTAGGAGCTGGCTTTGATCCGGAATTGACAGCAAGAGAAAATATTTTTCTTAATGGGGCATTATTAGGCTATAGTAAAAGATTTATTGAATCTCATTTCCAAGCGATTGTTGACTTTGCAGAATTAAATGATTTTATTGATGTTCCTATTAAGAATTTTTCTTCAGGTATGTCTGCTAGATTAGGATTTGCTATTGCAACAGTGCAGAAACCTGACATTTTGATTGTTGATGAAGTATTAGCCGTAGGCGATTTTGCCTTTCAACAAAAGTGTAAAGAGAGAATGGAACATTTGTTGAGCAATGGCACAACATTATTGTTTGTATCTCATTCAATTGAGCAAGTTAAAGAGTTATGCTCTAACGCAATCTGGATTGATAATGGTGAAGTAAGGGCTATAGGGGATACTTATTCTGTTTCTCAAGAATATATATCTTCTATGGTTAATAACTAAATCTAAGGAAAAAAATGAAAAGATTAGCAATTTATTTATTCTATGATCACGATGGAATTGTAGATGATTATATCCCATATAAACTAGAAAAACTAAAAGAGTTTGTCCAAGACATTTGGTTTGTTTCAAATTCAGGATTAACTGTTGATTCACGTAAAAAGATTCAACATTGCACAGATTATATTATGTGCCGAGAAAATGTAGGATTTGATGTCTGGGGATATAAAGAGGCAATTGAGAAAATTGGCTTTGAGAAACTAGCTGAATATGATGAAGTTATTTTATTAAATTATACTTTCTTTGCGCCTATTTTCCCATTCTCAGAATTATTTGAGTGGTCAGAAAAGCAAGATGTTGATTTCTGGGGGATTTCTGATCATGCTGAAATAAAACCAAATCCTTATACGGGAACAGGTATTTTACCTAAGCATATTCAATCGCATTTTATTGCAATTAGAAAAACTTTATTAGTCTCTCATGAGTTCCAAGATTATTGGAAGAATATGCCTATGATTCGTTCATATACTGATTCAGTATTAATGCATGAATCTAGGTTTACTAATCATTTCTTAACAAAAGGATATAATTATTCTGTTTATATTGATTCAGATGATTTTTCTGTAAATTACCCAACTTTTCTATCAATAGAAGATACGTTAAAACACCGTTGTCCTATACTAAAAAGAAGACCTTTTTTTCATGATCCGCTTTATCATGACGTAGAATGCTTATTTTTACGTAGAAGTATAGAGTATATTGAAAATAACTCTGATTATGATACGACTCTTATATTTAAAAATATACTTAGAACAACTAAACCTAAGGATCTTTCGACTAACCTAACTTTATTGAAAGTTTTTGATTCACAATGTGAAGAAAAAGTAAGATCCGATATTAAAATTTTGGTTATTGCGCATATTTATTATCCAGATATGCTCGATGAAATCGTTGGTTATACTAAAAATATACCTTGTTCTTATGATTTACTTATTACTACTTCTAGTACAGAAAATAAATGTAAGATTGAATCTAATTCAATATTACAATCTAGTGGTGCAAAATCAATTAATGTAAAAGTAGTAGAGCAAAATCGTGGTAGAGATATGTCATCTCTTTTTATTACATGTAAAGAAGAAGTTTTATCAAATGAATATGATTGGATTTGTCGATTACATTCTAAAAAATCACCACAAAATTCTCATAATATGTCTCAACACTTTAAAGAGATGATGTATCTAAATCTTTTAAAAGATAAAGCTTATACATCTAAGGTATTAAATTACTTAGATAAAAATAAATCAATAGGATTTGCAATGCCTTCAATGGTGCATATAGGTCATCCTACTTTAGGTCATGCTTGGTTTACTAATAGGGAATTAGCTATAAAAATAGCAGAAAAGGTTGGTGTTAAAATTCCATTTGATGACATTTCTCCATTTGCTGCATACGGTACTATGTTTTGGTTCAGACCAAAGGCATTGCGTAAACTTTTTGAATATAACTGGAAGTTTGAAGAGTTTAATAAAGAGCCAATGCATTGTGATGGATCGTTGGCGCATGTTCTAGAACGTTTATTAGCTTATACCGCTCATGATGCAGGTTACTTAGCATGTAACATTATGTCGTCAGAAATGATGGAGCTTAATTACACTAAGTTAGAATATAAAATGCAGAGATTAGTAAGTAATCTTTCTAATGGAGACATTTCATATCAAATTAGTCTGGCTCATAATGCTAAATATATGGTGGGAAATAATATTTCATCTGGAAATCCAAATATTAGCCGTTATTTTATAATTAATGTGGTACGCCTATTAAAAAATCATGTATTAGGTAATTATCCTAAATTATCCAAAGTAACACGTATGCCATATAGAAAATTAAGACACTATTATCATAAATTAAGAGGACATTAATTCAATGAATATTATTGTAACTGGAGCCAATGGTTATATCGGTAGAAATGTTGTAAGAGGTTTATTAGATAAAGGACATCAAGTCACTGCAATGCTCTTCGATGGAGAAACGCCCCATCATTTTTTAGAGGGAGCAAGCTTATTTTATGGGAATATCTTTGCTTTATCTCAAGATAAGAAATATGATTTAGTGAAGGATGCAGAATGTTTATTACATTTGGCTTGGCAGGCTGGGTTTAATCATCGAGACCCATCTCATTTAGCTAACGTGATGAAACATTATGAATTTCTCACATCGATGGCAGAATTAGGTATAAAAAATATCTCTGTTGCAGGAACGATGCATGAGGTCGGATACTTTGTTGGACCTATTGATGAAAATACACCTTGTAATCCTAGAAATCCTTATGGAATTGCAAAAAACTTCTTACGCCAAGCAATGTTTGATTTTGCTAGTGTCACGCCTGAATTAAATTTACAGTGGTTACGCTTTTACTATATTACAGGCGATGACCGTTTTAGTAATTCTATTTTTACGAAGATCTTAAAGGCTGAAGATGAAGGACAAGAATTTTTTCCATTGAATAGTGGCGAAATGCTTTATGACTTTATTGATATTGAGGAACTATCAGCACAAATAGAAGAAAGAATTTCAAGTAAGCAGTCTGGGATATTTAACTGTTGCTCAGGTAAGCCAAAGAGTTTGCGAACAGCAGTAGAAGAATTTATTGCAGTACATGATCTGAAAATTAAGCCTAAATATAATGTTTTCCCTTCTCGACCTTATGATTCTATGGCTGTGTGGGGGAAAAAGTAAAATTATGTATTTCTATAATATTCAAGCATTGAGGGGAATTGCATCATTATTAGTATTTTTTGCTCATTTAGTCTCATTTAAGTCTGGAATAATGCCTGATTGGGCTGTTTATTATGGTTATTATTTATTCGGTCCATCGGGAGTTGATATATTTTTTGTTATATCGGGATTTGTTGTAACTTTAGTTGCATTTAAGGATGCTGAAAATAAAGCTCCTTGCAAACCTGTATTATCCTTCATTATTAAAAGAATTATAAGAATATACCCTGTATATTGGCTCGTATTAATGGTTGCTTTTATTGCTTCTTCTTATATGGCGTTAGCTCCAGATTGGTTTCCTCAGGTGTCTTTGTTTAAATTAGTAACATTAACTACAGTTACAAATAATAAAGTCATGGTAGCTTGGACATTAGCATATGAAATGTTCTTCTATCTAATCCTATCTATTGCAATATTTTTTAGGAAAAAATTCTTTTTCTTTATATATATTTGGATCTTTATTGAGATTATTTTAATTTCACTCGTTGCTGTATACAAACCAGAATTAAATAGTTTCATACCATTTAATCCGCAAATACTACAATTTTGTGTTGGAGCTGTTGTCGCGCAATTTATTATTACGTATAAGATGAGTTACGGTAGAACAGCCTTTTTTCTAGGTGCTATATTATTTGTAGTAATGGCTTATGTTAATGTTAAATTAGGTAGTTGGAGTTCACCATACAATAGAGTATTAACTCTTACATTACCAGCAGCTATGCTTGTATATGGAGCTGTTGTTTCAGAAAGGGATTACAATTTTAGGCTATCAAGTATTCTTGAGTTTTTTGGTAATATTTCGTTTTCATTATATTTATGGCATCAGTTGGTATTCTATATTGGTGAATTTTACATTAGGACTAATGATCCTTTTTATGAGGAAAATAAAACTATGATGTTGTTTTTTATAAGCATTATAGCACTTATTGTATCTATAATTAGTTACTATTTTATTGAAAAGCCATCGCAAGTTTATTTAAGAAAATATATATTTAAATAAATTAAAAAGAAGAGTGATTGCTCTTATGAATTATTTTATCTTAGAAGAGTATTTTAAATATGACGTAATTGTATGCACCTTCAACGGTGCATCTTTTATATCTTCACAATTAAAAAGCATTTTATCTCAACCCATTTTGCCGCAAAAAATTATTGTGTCTGATGATGGATCTTGTGATGAGACGATTTTTATTGTCAGAAATACCTTTGCTAATGCTAATTTTACTGCTTATAACATTGTGCAAGGTCCGAGAAAAGGGGTGATTGCTAATTTTTTATTTGCACTAAAATATAGTGAAGCAGATTTTACCTTTTTAGCAGATCAAGATGATATTTGGCATATAAATAAAGTGGGTGAATTTGCTAAAATTGCCAAGCAGAAAAATAATGCTATTCCAGCGCTCATCTTTAGTGACGCGCGTTTGATTGATGAACAAAATAATGAAATTTCGCCAAGTTTTTTTACTTATCAGGCTTTAAGTGCGAAATGCTTAAATGATGATTCGATTTTGTATAAAAACTGTGTGCAAGGCGCAGCCTGTATGATCAATCGTGCCTTACGTAATCTAGCACTAGATTCTTTATCTTATACTCAACTTTCTGAACTTTATATGCACGATTGGTGGTTGGCACTGTTAGCGCGTTATTATGGTGAAACACAATTTATAGATAAGCCTTTACTAGATTATCGTCAACATTGCCAAAATCAAGTGGGGGTGTTTAACCATAAATTGCGCCTATTTTATTATTTTATTCGATTTAAGTCATACTGGAAAAATATTCGTCAAGCAATTCGGCAAGTTAAAATGTTTGAACAATTTGCTACACAATATGGCAAACCACATTGTTTACCTCCCTCTTCAAAAAGAGAGTATCAAAGTGTGCCAAAGTTAAAGCAGTGGCTATTATCACTTTTGGTAAAATAAGGCAGAAAAATGAGCGCTCTTCAATTTGTATTGTGTGTACCAACTTGTAATGCAGGTAATCAATGGCAAGATTGGATCACCGCTTATCAATCCCAATCCCTAAAAGCTGATAAAGTAATTGTGATTGATTCTTCTTCTTCTGATAATACGGTAAAACTAGCGGAAGAAGCAGGATTTTCAGTCTATTCTATTCCGCAATCCATCTTTAACCATGGTAGAACGCGTAATCAAGCGGTTGAATTTGGCAAAAGTTTTACTGATGTAGTGGTGTTTATGACTCAAGATGCAATTTTAGCATCGCCAGATTCGTTAGCAAATTTACTCTCTCCCTTTGTAGATTCTAAGGTGGCCGCTGTTTGTGGTCGACAGTTACCACATCATAATGCAACAATGTTAGCCACTCATGCCCGCTATTTTAATTATCCGCCTGAATCAAAAGTTAAATCACAGGTAGATATTCCAACACTTGGAATAAAAGCAGCATTTATGTCAAATTCTTTTGCTGCCTATCGTCTATCAGTTTTTGAGGAATTAGGTGGATTCCCGGATAACACTATTTTAGCGGAAGATATGTATTTGACGGCAAAAATGATTTTATCGGGATATAAAGTTGCTTACTGCGCTGAGGCAACAGTATTTCACAGTCATAACTATACACTAAAACAAGAATTCCAACGTTATTTTGATACGGGTGTATTTCAGCAAGAACAGCAATGGATTCAACAAAAATTTGGTAGGGCTGCTTCTGAGGGGAAAAGGTTTGTACTATCAGAATTAAAGTTTTTGTCTATAAAGTCACCACTTTTAATTCCTAAGGCAATACTATCTACATTGGCTAAATTAATTGGTTTTAAATTAGGTTATTATTACTATATGTTACCTTATAAGTGGTGTAAGGCACTTAGTATGCATAAAGGATATTGGGATAAGTAATATGAATAGAGCCAATTTCATTAAGTTTTTTCAAATTTCTATAGATTTTTTTTCTTTTGGGATTTCTATTTTTTTATCATCTTTCTTTTTACTTGAAATTAGTGGGGGGGATGATCGATATTTTCCCGTCGAGCAGCTTTCCTCTTTTATTCTTATACATTGTCTTATGGGAGGTTGCTGTGTTATTTGGTTTTGGATTCGTTTGCGTCATTATACCTATCGCAAGCCATTTTGGTTTGAGTTAAAAGAAATATTTAGAACATTATTAATTATTTTGGTTATTGAGCTAGCTATAGTTGCTTTTTCCCGTCTTTATGTTTCTCGTTATTTTTGGTCTGTAACTTGGCTTTTGGTTTTTACTTTAGTGCCATTGGGACGAATTTTAATCAAAAATTTACTTATTAAATTAGGGTGGTATTTGAAAGAAACCATCATTATTGGCAATGGCAAGAATGCGAAAGAAGTATTTGATGCATTAAATAATGAACCATATTTAGGATTTGATATTAAGTTATTTATAACTACTGAAGAATATAAGTCAGAGTTTATTGAAGATGTGCCGGTAATGCGCCATAACCCTGAGTTATTGATCAAGCTGGTTTCTCCGGAGTTCACACAGTTTATTCTGGCTGTAGATGAGGAAAATAAAGTAAAGCAGGATTTCTGGTTGCGTTATTTAATTCGAAAAGGTTGTCGTTCTATATCAGTCATTCCTGATTTCCGAGGTATTCCACTTTATGGCACGGATATGTCTTTTCTGTTTAGCCATGAAATGGTACTGTTTCGAGTAAATAATAACTTAGCAAAACGGTCTTCTCGATTTATTAAAAGAGTCTTTGATATATTGGGGGCCTCTTTTCTTTTGATTTTTTTATTTCCATTATGTATACCATTGTATTTTCTTATTAAGAAAGATGGTGGAAAACTAATTTATGGGCATTCAAGAATTGGTCAAAATAAAAAAGAATTCAAATGCTTGAAGTTTAGAACTATGGTAAATAATGCTGATGAAGTTTTAGAAAGAGTTTTAGCAACGGATGAAGATGCTCGTTTAGAATGGGAAAAAGATTTTAAACTTAAAAATGACCCTCGTATTACACCAATTGGAAGATGGCTAAGAGCTAGAAGTCTAGATGAATTGCCACAGCTTTGGAATGTTCTCAAAGGTGAAATGAGTTTAGTAGGACCTCGCCCAATAGTAAAAGAGGAGTTACTTTATTATCAGGATGATGTTGATTATTATCTTATGGCAAAACCTGGAATGACAGGTTTATGGCAAGTTAGTGGACGAAATAATGTAAGTTATGATACTCGTGTCTATTTTGATACTTGGTACGCAAAGAACTGGTCATTATGGAATGATATCGTGATCCTATTTAAAACCTTTAAAGTTGTATGGAAGAAAACTGGAGCTTATTAGCTAGATAACGAAATAAAGGAGAAGAACTACATGCAAATTACATTATCAACGGCTCCCGCTTCGGAGAGTTGGGGCAAAAATGCCATTTTAAGTTTTAATCAAGATCAAGCCGTTATTCATCTTAAAGATGATGAAAAATCGAACCTTGTTTTAGTCCAAAAAGCCGCACGTAAGTTACGTGGGCAAGGCATTAAAGACGTTGAACTTGTGGGGGATGCATGGGAATTAGAAAATTGCTGGGCATTTTATCAAGGTTTTTACTCGGCGAAGCAAGATTATTCGATTGAATTTCCTCATTTAGATGATGAGCCACAAGATGAATTATTGGCCCGTATTGAATGTGGTGATTTTGTGCGTGGAATTATTAATGAACCTGCAGAAACACTTACGCCAGTTAAATTAGCTGAACGCGCGGCTGAGTTTATTTCTAAACAAGCCGAAAATTATGCCGATAAAAGTGCGGTCAGTTTTCAAATCATTTCTGGTGAAGCGTTAAAAGAGCAAGGTTACCACGGGATCTTTACTGTGGGGCGTGGTTCTATTAATCCGCCCGCTATGTTGCAATTAGATTTTAACCCGACTAATGATCCAAATGCGCCTGTATTAGCCTGTTTAGTGGGTAAAGGTATTACTTTTGACAGTGGTGGTTACAGCATCAAACCAAGTGATGGCATGAGCACTATGCGTACTGATATGGGCGGCGCAGCGTTATTAACGGGCGCGTTAGGATTTGCGATTGCGCACGGTTTAAATCAACGAGTAAAACTCTATCTATGCTGTGCGGAAAACTTGGTGAGCGGTAATGCGTTTAAATTGGGTGATATCATCACGTATAAAAATGGTGTAACCGCTGAGATTTTAAATACTGATGCGGAAGGCCGTTTAGTATTGGCGGATGGCTTAATTGAAGCCGATAGTCAAAATCCACAATTTATTGTCGATTGTGCAACCTTAACCGGTGCAGCGAAAGTGGCAGTCGGTAATGATTACCACAGCGTGCTTTCTATGGATGATGCGTTGGTAAATAGCTTATTCCAAGCTGCGAAAGAAGAAAATGAACCGTTCTGGCGTTTGCCTTTTGAAGCGTTCCATCGTAGCCAAATTACTTCTTCTTTTGCGGATATTGCAAATACAGGCACTGCGCCAGTTGTGGCGGGGGCGAGTACTGCAACGGCATTTTTATCGTATTTTGTGAAAAACTATCAACAAGGTTGGTTGCATATTGATTGTTCGGCCACTTATCGTAAATCAGGTAGTGATTTATGGGCGGTTGGCGCAACCGGAATTGGTGTGAAAACATTAGCAAATTTATTAGTAACGAAAGCAAGTTAAGTAGGATTTTATGACAGAACGTACTTTTTCAATTATCAAACCCGATGCAGTAAAGCGTCATTTAATTGGTGCTATTTTAGGGCGTTTTGAATCTCAGGGATTCCGTGTTGTTGCGCTTAAAATGGTGCAATTAACCAAAGAACAAGCCGAAGGTTTCTATGCAGAACACCAAGGTAAACCATTTTTTGACCCGTTGGTGGAATATATGCTCTCTGGCCCGATAGTAGTTTCTGTATTGGAAAAAGAAAATGCCGTGAAAGATTACCGCACTTTGATTGGCGCAACGAATCCGGCGGAAGCGGCAGAAGGTACTATCCGTAAAGACTTTGCGTTAAATCAGCGTGAAAACTCTGTTCATGGTTCTGACAGTGTTGAAAGCGCCAAACGAGAAATCGCTTATTTCTTTGTTGATTCAGAAATTCAACCGTAATTCATTTCTATAAAAAAAGCACTTAGTGAATCGCTAAGTGCTTTTATTTTATTGCTTTTCAATTTTTGAGATAGTCTTTTTCAGAGGATCAATTTCAGCCCGAATATGAAAGGCTTTCGCCAAATTTTCCGCATTTAATACGGCTTGCGTTTCACCGACAGCTAACAATTTGCCTTGTTCTAATAGAACAATTTCATCACAAAATTGATAAGCCAATGAAAGGTGATGAATGGCAACAACACACGTATGTTGCGGTGTGAGTGATTGAAGCTGTTCCATCATATCAATTTGATAATAAGGGTCGAGTGGCGCAATCGGCTCATCGACCAATAAAACAGGGGATTCTTTAATACAGCAACGAGCGAGTTGTACGCGTGCTTTTTCGCCACCAGAAAGTTGTTGAAATGGCTTATCAAGCAAATGCGTTACCGCAAATTTTTCTGAAAATGCTTGAATTTTTGACCGCTCTTTTTCTTTTGGTAAGGGCGTAGCTAAACCTAATGCAATCACATCATAAACGGATAAATCCCAATGAATTTGCGTATTTTGTGCAAGGTAAGCAATGTGTTGGCTTTTTTCAGTCGCATTCATTTTGCTTAATGGCTGGTTATCGAACCAAACCTCCCCTTGTTTGAGGGGCAAGATACCCGCAATGGTTTTTAATAACGTGGATTTTCCCGCACCATTGGCACCCATAATGCCGATCAATTTACCTGATGGAAGCGTACAGTTGATGTCATTTAAGCAATAGGATTGGGTGAGTTTTTCAATTTTAATCATAGATTTTTCTCTGTTGCGTTAATAACATCCAAATCAAGCAAGGTGCACCGATAAGCGCAGTCAATGTTCCGATGTAAATATGTGAGAACAGCGGGATATATAAAATCACTAAATCGGCCAATAACAGCAATAATGCCCCAATTAATGCACTGGTGAGATAAAGCTGTGATGGGCGAGCTTTCAGTAAAATACGGGCGAAGTGTGGCGCGATTAAGCCGATAAAACCAATGGTACCGGTTTGCGGAATGGTTGCCCCAACTAATAAAGCCACACCAAAGGTGCTGATAAAAAAACTACGTTTGGGATCTACGCCCATGGTGCTCGCTGTTTCTTCACCAAAGGTGAGTAAATCTAAGTATCGGCGAGTGTGGTATAAGCAGAAAATCCCCGCAAAAACAATCGGGAGTGAAATAAGCAGTGTATCTAATTTCGCCCACATTAATGAGCCTTGTAGCCAACGGTAAAGTTCGGCTAATGCCCATGGGCTTTCCGCGTTGGAGAGCAGTAATGCGATTGCTGACCCAAGCAACATATTGACCGCTAAGCCGCTTAGAATCATCATCGTGGTACCGTAGTTTTTGGCGATCAAATACACGATTAAAAAACTTAAAAGCGCACCAATCACACCACCGGCTAAGAGCAGTGAAAATGGCACGGCAAAATAATAGAGGATAAATACACTAGCAGCTGTTGCTCCAGAACTACTACCAAGTAAGCCTGGACTCGCTAATGGATTTTGGAAAATACCTTGCATCGCATTGCCCGCTATCGCTAGGCTGGCGCCCGTCAATAAAGCTAAACCAATGCGCGGAAAACGAATATCCCACAGCACCATTGAACGCATATCGGTGAGCACGCCATCGGCATTTTTGAGATGGGCGAAATCGCCGAGCTGATGATAAATCGCAAAGCCGCTAATCAACAGCAACGCGAAGAAAAGTGCGGTATTTAATTTTAGTGTTTTGGTCAATGATCAATTTCCTATGTAATCCAAATATCATTTGTTAATTTGATTTTGTCAAATCTCCCCTAACCCCTCTTTGCTAAAGAGGGGGATTATAGTGTCAAGATTTATAATTCTGATGTTTTCTTCTAATCATTTATACATAAAGACATATAAATATGTCATCTAGAGTTAATTTAATAATGGAATTCCCCTCTTTAGCAAAGAGGGGGTAGGGGAGATTTGTCAGCTACATTATTTTAATTGTTGATAAATCTTCTCCGCCCCTTGCCACACACCGTGATCAAAGCAATAGGTATATTTCATCGGGATGCTTACAAGCGGTTGGTTTTTGAAAAAATCTTGCAACATAGGGTGGTGCAGTAATTCAGCCTGTGCATTGTAACCTTGTTTGTCAGTCAGTGAAATGAGCACATTCGGTTGGCTTAAAATCACTTTTTCTAACGAGAAATTTTGTGCGGTAAGGGGTGTTTTTAACGGTGTTAATCCGAGTAAATTTAACAGCACAGGATATTGCGGATAATAACTCTCTACCACACCAGTTTCTGACAAAATCAGTGTATCAGTAAGCGGTCGATTTAAGTGAAAGTTTTGCGATTTGAGTTTTGTTACTAAATCAGCCGCCTTTTGCTCATTACCTAGTTGTTTGCCTAAGTCTAGAATCAGCGCAAATAATTCATCTGGCGTTTGCGGGCTGTCGTTAATGGGAATAATCTTCACACCAAGTTTTTTCAGTTCTGCGACTAATTGGGGATAAAAGGTTTCGTTAATTAGAATGGTTTTATCCAAATAGGGCAATAATTCCGTTAATTGCGGTTCCAGAATAGGTTTATCGGTATTAATTTTATCCAACATCATCAACGGATTTTTCGAATAAGGCGACTGTGCAGCAATTTGTGAAGGCTCAGCCAGTTCGATAAGCAGCCTGTCACTGCAAAGCGTGAGCGAGACAAATTGTTCCGAAGCCTGAGCGGTAAACGGAAGGAAAAGTGCGGTTAAAATTAAGCGAGTTTTTTGCATATAGATAATGATACGCTACGTCATCAATAATGTAAAAAGGCGTGCTAAGCACGCCCTTGTTAGTGGGTAATAATTAGAACGAGCCTTTCAACCCAACGTAAACATTACGTCCTTCTTGGCCATAGCCCAGTACGTTTTCATATTTTTTATTGAATACGTTGTTAAGATTTGCATAAATCGTCAAGCTATCCGCCACTTTATAGTTCACGCCTAAGTTTGCCAAGGTGTAAGATGGCAATTTCACTTTATGCGTGCTGTAGGTCGGTGAATAGTAGGTATCCATGCGTTTGCCTGTGTAAGATACATTTACATCCGCACCTAATTTTTCAGTGATTTGGTATGCTAAGCCCGCGTTCGCCAAATGTTTTGGACGACGTGCCAATTCAGCGCCTTTGCTATCTCGGGTTTGCGTGTAGGTGTAGTTAGCATAAGCAGTTAATGCATCGGTGATTTTACCGTTGTAAGCCACTTCAACACCTTTCACTTTGCTTTTACCTTCAAGGTTTACTGCACGGCTTGCATAAGTGGTAAAGTTGATTACTTCGCTGCTAATTGCGTTCTTCACGTTGCGAGCAAAATAAGTCACATCAAAGCTGTGACGGTTGTCATTAGTTTCAAATAATAAGCCAACATCGCCACCTAAACTTTTCTCTGGTTGTAAATTCGGGTTGCCGATATAGCGCGCGTTGTAACCGTAGTATTCAGTGATCGTCGGGTTTTGAATCGCCGAACCGAAACTTGCATGAGCTTTCACGTTATTATGTAAACGGTAAGCGCCGGCGATACGGCCCGTCCATGAATTTTCGTATTCAGAGCTGTCAGTGTAACGACCACTAATATTTAAACTATGATCTGCATCGTGCAATAAGCGATATTCTGCCGCTAAGCTTTTCTCAACAAGTTTTTTATTGCCTGCATTATTGAAATAAGACGAGTTGAAATCTGTTTTTTGATAGTCAGTTAAGAAGCTTAAACCTTGCGTGAGAGTGCCTTCACGATCGAAATTGACATCTAATTGATAGTTTGCGTTGAGTTTTTTCGCATCGTAAGCCGATGTGTAGCCAACGGTATCGCTGTCAGTTTTGAGATGGCTTACCCCAACTTTGTGTTTAAGCAATTCATCATCGTTACCTAAGAAACCACTTAATTTGAATAAGGTGTCACGTGTGCGAGTGTAGTGGCCTTTTTCATCCGTTGCGCTGTTATCAAAGTTAGCTGTTTGGCTGCTGTGAGAGGTTAAGAAATCAAAACCTTTTTGGTTATCATCATAGCCCAAACGAAGAGAGGCGTTATCACGATGGAATTTATCGCGTTCGCTTGAACCACCAGTACTTACCGCTGTGCCATCTTGTGCAGTGTAGTTAAAGCGGTTTTTGCTGAGTGCTGAAATGCCTTTGGTGTGGTGACTGTCACCATGTAAAGCATAATAGAAATTGTTGTTTGAACCTGAAAGGGTTAATGAGCCATCTACTGTGCGGTTAGAGCCTGTGCCAAAATCGTAATCAGCGTTGAAGGTTTTGCCTTTTTCTAAGCCTTTTTTCGTGGTGATATAAATCACACCACCCATGGCATCACTTCCCCAAAGGGCAGATTGTTCGCCGCGTAATACTTCGATGCGGTCAATGTTGCTTAATGCTAATCCACCGAAATCAAAGCCATAGCCAGAAACAGGATTCACTTTCACACCATCAATAATCACGGCAGTGTGGTTTGCATCCGCACCACGTAAGAATACATTAGTTAATGTGCCACGACCGCCCGATGCGCTCACGGCTAAACTTGGTACAGTTTTCAATACATCACTGACATAAGTCGCACCACGTTGTGCAAAATCTTTTTCGGTTAAAACGGTAACAGATGAAGCCGTTTGATGAAGGCTAGTTGGGGTGGCTGAGGCAGAATAGACATTAATCACATCTAATTTCGCCACGTCTTCAGCGCCCGCTAATGCTGGAATCGCTAATAAAATCGCTGAAGTAATCACATTTTTTTTCATTTTAAAATCCCTAGGATAAAAGTCTGTATAAAAGCGCCAGCAGTTTACACATTAGAGGCTTGGCGCGCAAACTTCTGGTGATGAAAATAACTCATCATCAAAATGAATAAAATTTAAGAGAAATAAAAAATTTAAGGATTTTTCTGACCGCACTTTTTCGCCTTTATCCGCCTTATAGTTTCAAGTATAATGCCTGTATTTTTCATCACATTGTTATTAAAAAAATTATGAGTACAAAATTCAACGTAAAAACATTCCAAGGCATGATTTTAGCCTTGCAAGAATATTGGGCAAATCAAGGCTGTACTGTTGTTCAACCTTTTGATATGGAAGTGGGCGCAGGTACTTCTCACCCAATGACTGCATTACGCGCATTAGGCCCAGAGCCGATGGCATTTGCTTATGTGCAACCTTCACGTCGTCCGACCGATGGTCGCTATGGCGAAAACCCGAACCGTTTACAACATTACTATCAATTCCAAGTGGTGATTAAACCGTCTCCAGACAACATTCAAGAACTCTATTTAGGTTCCCTTGAAATGCTTGGTTTTGATCCAACACAAAACGACATCCGTTTCGTGGAAGATAACTGGGAAAATCCAACTTTAGGCGCGTGGGGTTTAGGCTGGGAAGTATGGTTAAACGGTATGGAAGTCACTCAATTTACCTATTTCCAACAAGTGGGTGGTTTAGAATGTAAACCCGTAACAGGTGAAGTAACCTACGGTTTAGAGCGTTTAGCCATGTACATTCAAGGCGTAGATTCTGTGTATGATTTAGTTTGGTCTGACGGCCCGCTTGGCAAAACCACTTATGGCGATGTGTTCCATCAAAACGAAGTTGAGCAATCAACTTACAACTTTGAATACGCCGATACCGATTTCTTATTCTACTGCTTTGATCAATACGAAAAAGAAGCGAAAAGCTTATTAGAATTAGAACGTCCATTACCATTACCGGCTTACGAGCGTATCTTAAAAGCAGCACACAGCTTTAACTTATTAGATGCACGTAAAGCGATTTCGGTCACAGAGCGTCAACGCTATATTTTACGTATTCGTGCATTAACTAAAGGTGTGGCGGAAGCATACTATGCTAGCCGTGAAGCCTTAGGTTTCCCTGGTTGTAAAAAATAAGGCGAAAAAACAACCGCACTTTAAGCATTAACACAACGATATAAGGAGAAAATGATGAAAGATTTTCAATACCCAGATGATATTTATACTGAAGCAGAAACTGATCCTAATACGCTCGCGAATTTAGGCCCATTGGCTAGATTAGCGGGTGTTTGGGAAGGTAAGCGTGGTGTGGATATCAATCCGCAAGCAGAAGGGCCAGAAAAAGATCCTTATATCGAACATTATGAGGCCCATCCGACAGATGGTCAAACTAATGGTCCGCAACTCTATTATGGATTGCGTTATCACGCCCATATTATACAACCAGGTGAAGTCGAAACCTTCCACGACCAAGTGGGTTATTGGTTATGGGAACCTGAAACAGGCAATATTTTATTAACAGGTAGCATTCCACGTGGCCAAACGTTTATTGCGGTAGGTAATGCGCCAGCTGATGCGAAAGAATTCACCGTAAAAGCAGTACGCGGTTCACTGACAAACGGCATCATTTCAAATCCGTTCTTAGAGCGTTCATTTACCACGGAAAGTTTTGAAATGACGGTAAAATTCCATGATGATGGCACTTGGTCATATGATCAAACCACCACCCTGATTATCCCGAATTATGATGCACCATTTGAACATCGTGATCGTAACCGCTTAAGCAAAATTGGCGAACCGAAATTGAACCCAACAGCGGCAGCAGAACAAGAAGGTGAATAATGAAACCTATTCTTTATTATGCGGCAGATTGCCCGGATACAGCGCCATTTGTGGCGGAGTTAAAACGCTTGGGTGTGGATTATGAGGCAGTGGAAGTATTATCTTCCATTCCAAATTTGAAACAATGGTTGCGCTTGCGTGATCGTCACGCCGCATTTGATGATGCCAAAGCGCAAGGCTATGCAGGCTTTCCGGCATTATTGTTGGATGATGATCGCGTTATTTTAGATGAATCCAAATTAAAAGAGATTTTTTAAAGTAATGAAGAAAGTCAGTTTTTTGCAATTTTTATTTAGAATTGGTGATGACTATTTAATGTTTTTGCGAAATTTAACACCCGCTGTGTTGTTTTTATCACTCGCGTTATTTATGTATTCTGAGCTGAATTGGACACATTGGGCGTGGAGTAATGTGCTAGTGCTGTTTTTAAGTTTGGCTTCAGGATTTATTGCACTCAGCGTCATGGCAATAAATACTGTCGCTTTTGTACGCGAGATGCTGAAAACCTTAAGAACACTAAGCGGAGAGAGCGAACTTGATGAAAATATTGGTACGCTCGCATTATTTAAAATGCTCTGGGTGGAGAGCAACAGTAAACAACTAATCTTTTTTGCGGTAGTCAATATTGTTGCAGTATTTATGGTGTTAGTTTACGGCACCAAATATGCCTTGAATTTTTATAGCTCAATTTCAGCATTAAATGATTAGGTCTCGAATATGAAAAAAATAACCCTAAAATTCACCGCACTTTTGCTTGGCTCAGCTTTAGCAAGTAGTGCGTTTGCAACAGAAAATGGTCAAACTTCCTCAAGTTCTGATTATGAATTAGAGAAAGTATTGATTTTCAGCCGACACGGATTGCGTTCACCAGTGGAAAAAGATCCGCAAGAAATGGCGAAATATTCCCCTTATGAATGGGCAAAATGGAATGTACCATCTGGTTATCTCACGGCAAAAGGGACGGTGCTAGAAACCTATTTCGGCCAATATTTAGGACAATGGCTTGCGGATAAAGGATTATTAACGACAGATCGTTGTGCATCGGGTGAAGGTATTTTCGCTTATGCGAATGCAGTACAACGCACAGTTGCAACGGGGCAAGCCATTGTGGCAGGTGCTTTTGCCGGATGTAGTGTGCAATTACAACATCATGGTGAAATTGGTTCAGAAAAAGATCCAATTTTTACGACAAAAGTCCACAACCCAAGTAAAGCCTTGATTGAATCAGCAAAAAATAATGTAGATTTAACCGCTTTACAGAAAAAATTAGCGCCAAATTATGCACTGTTAAGTGAAATCATTGATTACAAAAATTCACCAAACTGTTTGCAAAAAGGCGAATGTGATTTAGGTGGAAAAGTCGGTGAATACAGTATTAAAGACGGCAAGTCGGTCAAAATTACTGGTTCTATCAGCACAGGAAAGAAAATTGTAAGTGCATTATTGCTTGCGCATTATGTGGGTAAGCCTGATTCAGAAATCGCAAACGGCCACGTGGATAGCCAAGAAAAATGGCGTGCAATTAACGAAATAAAAAACGAATATTACCGCACGTTATTTAAAAACAACGAAGCGTTAGCACAAAATG